>JAPXLT010000244.1:0-7361 GCA_033809415.1 Lentisphaeria bacterium | reverse complement strand
CAATGACCCGGCTGCCGACGCGAATCCGGTCGCGGAATTGCGGCGGCACCAGATAATCAAGGCCTTTGTTCAATGCTAAATTAAAAACAACTTCAGCAATCATAAGACTTTTTAACAACGAAAAGACACGAAAAGGCACGAAAATTTTTTATAGGGTGATTTTGTTTTTGCTATTAAACAATAAATGGTCAATGGGTTTTCGCAAGCCGGAATGGGAAAGGAACTTTGTGCCTCGAGAAAGGGTCTAAATCTTTTTAGTGTTTTTGCTGTTTTTCGTTGTTAAAAAGTGCTGTGACCTTATATTAATTACTTCACTTTGAAAGGAGAAATATGTCGATGAGCAAAAAATATCAATTTAAGACAGAAGTGCAGCGATTGCTGGACCTGGTAATTCATTCCCTATACTCGAATAAGGAGATTTTTCTGCGGGAATTGCTGTCAAATGCCTCGGATGCGATTGACCGGGCGCGCTTTGAATCGCTGAAAGATCAGAGCATCCTCGAGAATGATCCGGAGTGGAAGATCAAAATTTCGGTGGATACAGACGCCAAGCTGCTGACGATTTCTGACAATGGCATCGGAATGAGCGCCGAGGAAGTCGAGAACAATATCGGTACGGTTGCCAACTCCGGCACGAAACGTTTTCTCGAACAGCTTCAGGAAAACAAGGAGAGCCTGCCGCCGGAATTGATCGGCCAGTTTGGTGTGGGCTTCTATTCAGCGTTCATGGTTGCCGACAAGGTCACAGTCCTGACCCGCCGCGCCGGGGACCCCAAAAGCGCAGTGCGCTGGGAATCTTCCGGAGATGGTTTCTATACACTCGAGCCTGCCGAGCGTGAGAAGCGCGGCACGGATGTGATTCTGCATTTGAACGAAGAACACGCGGAATTTCTCGAGGAGTGGAAAATCCGCAAGATCGTCAAGAAGTATTCGGACTTTGTCGAGCATCCGATCTGCATGGATATCACCCGTGAGGAAGTCGAGCGTGATGAAGACGGCAAGCCAATCGAGGGCGCTGAGAAGAAGGTGACGGTGACGGAAGAGACGCTGAATTCACGCAAGGCGATCTGGCTGCGTCCGAAGGACGAGATCACGAAAGAGGATTATGACGAATTCTACAAGCATATCAGCCATGATTTCCAAGAGCCTTTCGAGACGATCCACTGGAATGTCGAGGGGCATGCGGAATTCAAGGCGCTCGTCTATATTCCACAACGCGTCGGCATCGAGTTTTTCATGCCGGAGCAAAAGGACAAGGGCTTGCAGCTGTATGTTCACCGGGTCTTTATTACCAACAATTGCGAAGAACTGCTGCCGAGTTATCTGCGTTTCCTGCGCGGTGTCGTCGATTCCTCCGATCTGCCGCTGAATGTCTCCCGCGAAATGCTTCAGGAGGCCCGCGCCATCAGGATCATTCGCAAGAATATCACCAAAAAAGTGCTTGATACCTTGACTGAAATGAAGGAAAAACAGCCGGAGCGCTATGATACCTTCTGGAGCAATTTCGGCAAAATCATCAAAGAGGGCCTGCACAGCGACTTTGAAAACCGCGAACGCCTGCTGGGTCTCCTGCTGTTCGAGACTTCGATGACCGAGGCGGGCAAGCGCACTTCGCTCGAGGAGTATGTCAAGCGCATGCCCGAGGCGCAGAAGGACATCTATTATGTGACCGCCGAAGACCGCCGCGCCGCCGAAAATTCTCCGCAGCTCGAGATTTTCCGCAGCAAGGGCTATGAAGTGCTTTTCATGACGGATCCGATTGATGAATGGATCGTCAATGACATCAGCACCTTCCAGGAAAAGAAGCTGGTCAGCATCAGTAAAGGCGATGTCGATCTGGATAGCGAGGAGGAGAAAAAGGCCAAGGAGGAAAGCCGCAAGAAAGCCATCGAGGAAAACAAGGATATGATGGCTCGGCTCAGCGAAATTCTGAAGGATAAAGTCAAGGAAGTGCGTTTTTCCAAACGCCTGACCGAGAGTGCATGCTGCCTGGTCAGTGATGAATGGTCAATGGGCGTGCAGATGGAGAAAATCCTCAAGGCGATGAATCAGGATGTACCTTCCTCGAAACGCATCCTCGAGTTGAACCCAGATCATGCTTTGATCGAAGTCATGCGCAAGCTGCATGAAAAGGACAATAAGCATCCGAAGCTCGAGGAATACGCGCACTTGCTCTATGATCAGGCACTGCTGATGGCACAACTGCCGATCGAAGACCCCCTGTCCTTCGCCAGAAAAGTCAGCGCGCTGATGGCCGAAGAGGGAAGCAGGACGGCGGGCTAAAGACCGCCCACAGGACGGAGACGGCGGGCTAAAGACCGCCCACAGGACGGAGACGGCGGGGCGGACGGAAGGGGACGGACAGAGCGGGGGGGGCTAGGGTGGGACGGACAGAGCGGGCGGGGGGGCTAGGGTGGGGCGGCTTGGGTGGGTGGATTTCAGGTAATTATGGAAAAAGATACGATGGGATTGGAAGAGTCTGACAATGCGACCACTAAGGTAGCCAAATGGCATCACTGGATTCAGTTGCCGGAAATCTGGATCATTTTGCTTTCCGTTTTCTGCTTTGGCTGGTTGTTGCTGTGGTATTTTGGGCTGATGTCCAGCGATGTTGCCGGTGCTCAGAAAAAGGCCGGGGTTCTTTTAGGCACTGTTGCTGCGCATTTAATCGGCGGGGTGATTCCCGGCGTGGGCACCTGCGCTGCTTCCCAGTATTACAGCGCTTGGGAAAATGTGCTGATCAATGCGTTGACTTCCACCGGCATCGTTACCCTGGTCTATGGCTTTTTCTGCCTTTCCTGCCGCAAATTGCTGAAAATTCCTTATCTCGAGGAGGCCTTTCACGACTTGCAGGAATCGGCCAATTCCCAGAAGCATACCTGGGTACGCCTGGGTGTGCCTGGGCTTTTTCTCTTTGTCTGGATACCGTTGTTTATGACTGGGCCGATTGTCGGCTCGATTCTTGGGCGTCTGATCGGGCTGGGGATTTTTGTCAATTTGCTCACGGTGATCTCGGCCAGCCTGACCTCGATCATAACCTGGGTTTTCTTTTGGGATCAGCTTTCCCGCTTTGTCAGCGCAGGCTGGTTGAAATTCCTGTCGCTGGGTGTGGCATTGCTGATTCTCAGCTATATTCTTTACAGTCGGCTCAAAGCCTTTCGTAAACTTAAAAAATCCCAGTGAGGCCTGACGATGGGTTGCAACAATCTTTTCTCGATGAAAGGCTTCTTTGCCCTTGTGCTGATGTCTTTCAGCATGCTTTGCTCTTGCCGGAAGATATCTCCGCCGCAAAATGCACTTGCGATTTGGCAGAATGACTGGCAGGGCATTGCAATGACGGCCACCAGCCACAGCGATGGGCTTAACCTTTTCCTGCCGCCAGCGCCCGTCTATTTCGCTGCAACTAAAAGCGATCTCGATCCGGCTCCGCAAATTCGCCGGAAAGACCTCGGCCCGGCCAGTGACGCCTTGGAAGACTACTGCCATGCATGGAGCGAAATCTTACAGCGGGAATTGCCTCTTGTGATGGATTTTCCGCCCGCCTTTTCCTTGCCGCCATCTCCATGGATGATGGTACTGACGGAAGAAGACTTCCGGGCTACGGTTAGATTCCTCTATGAGGCTCTGGGAAAAGAGGGGCTGACTTCAGAACAGAAACATCAATTGGAGCTGCTGTTCGTTTTTCATGAACAGCAACGACAATTCTCTGAAGTCCTGAGATTCATCAATAAAATCAATCGCAGCCAGGACTGTGACCTCGAGGACGCCTTGCACCACTTTCGGATATTCCGGGAATTTCAACAGAAATTCGCCGGGTGCCTTGAGGAGACTCTGATGGCGGAGTTGCTGCTGCCCGCGAAGATGACCGATGAAACCCTGCAACCTTTCATCGCATTGCCGCAACTGGAAAGGCCGCAACTGTGCCTTCCTTCGTTGTGGATGGCGGTTCGGGAAACGGATAACACCCCGATTTCAGCAGCTGGTAAGACGCTTGCGGATTGGCGCAACTTGAACCCCGTGCCGTTGCGCTTTGCCGCCATTCGCGAAGACCTGCAACAGGGGCTGCCGCAGACTTCGGATGGCTTTACCTGGCTGATCATGAGCTTTGACAGCCCACAGCCGGACTCGGAAGCCGAATTTTATCTGGCGTTCATGCCGATTCCGGAACAAACGGAAATATTCCTGAATGGAATTGCGCAATCCTGCACCGCAAACCAGCCATTTGCCATTAAAATAAAATCTTCAGAAACTCCGGACGAGGAACAACTACTGGCTTTGCGCTTCCCCAACGCCAGCCTAGGCGCCCCACTCTGGCCACCATGGCTGACAAAAAAAAGTCTTTAACAACGAAAAGGCACGAAAGTTTATTGTGCTGGTTTGACTATGAATTCGGCTTGATGTAGTTGGCCGGAAATTGTGTCTTTGGCCTGCACTTGCCAAGTTCCGACAGGGTCATTCAAAGCCGGTCGGAGCAGGTATTCTTCCCCCGAGAGCAGTGTTTTCGCATATTCACGGCGCTCTTTCCCTGCCGCATCGAAAAATTGCAGGTGATAGGCATTGGACTGCTTTCCATTCCGGAGACGGAAAGCGCCAAGACCACCGCGCAAGACCGCGTCCGGTTTTTCCAGTTCAAGTGCAGGGAGTTCCGCATCCAGCAACGCAAAGATTTTGACTTCTCCACCAGGTAGCAGCAGCGTGTGAGAGTCGGCAACGCCTATTTTTCCTGCCCCTCGAAGATCGTAGAGGACTTTCCCGGCTGGCAGACCCAGCGTCAACTCGCGGCTTTCCGGCTGATAGTTCAACAGGGCGATGAGAAGGCCGCCTGATGGTAATTGATACTCGATCTTTTCCACCTCGACCATTCCGCCGCCATGCAGCTGCGTCCGGCTTGTCCGATAGCCGGAGAGCAGAGCAAGCAGTTGCTGGCGGGCTTCCGTGCCTTGTTTCTGCTTCTTGCGAACTTTGCTGTAGGTTTTCCAATCATACAAACGCCAATTCCCGCTTTCCGGTTGAAAACGACCCTCGAGCATTTTTGCCGGGCCAGGGCGCAGGACATCATCAAACTCTCCGGGAACGCAGTCAGCAATCACCAGACCGCCATCCTTGACAAATTCTTCGATGGATGCCAGGGTTGACTGGCTGAGGCTGAGCGCAAATGGCAGAAAGAGAACGCGGTAATTCTGCTTCCAGCTGCCGTTTCCCATTTCCTCGGGTGGCAGGTAGTCATATTGCAGTCCGCTGTCTTCCAGAAGCTGCTGCAATACGCTGAATGAACGCCGCAGGGTATTCTCCTGTTTACGGACGGTGGCGGCGGCTACGCTGGTATTGCAGTACAGGATAGCTATCTGGTCATGCTGGCGCTTGGATGCAGCCACCAAGGGAGCGAGGCCGCGCCGCAGCTCAGCAATCTGCTTGGCGGCCACCTGGAAGCCCTCGCTGGGGCGCAAGTCCGGCATAAAAGCCATGCAGCCTTCGGAGCTGTAAGTCAGTTTTCCATTTCCCATGTACCAGAAAAAGCCTGTATAATCATGGAAGAGCATATACCATGGGATGGTGCGCATGAATACATAGTTCATATACTGGTTTCCGTATGAACCTGCATAGATGGTGCGGAATTTGACCTGCGGGCAATATTGCAGCAAAGAACGGCCTATTTCCATCTGTGGAGGGTCCTGATAAGTGTAGAGGTTGTAGTAGTTGACGGTTTTCAGCAGCTGATACATGCCGGAAAACTCGAAAGGGTCCAGCCGTCCAAAGCCATCCGGTCCCAGCCAGGCTTCTCCATTGAGGTCGGCATCCTTTGCCACTTGCAACATCTCTTTGAAATAATTCAAGAAGCGTTCCTCGAAAAAGCGGTTGTACTCGATCCACAATGGCAGGTTGCCGCTGGCACGCGATATTTCCAGAGGTTGCGGATCTAATTCTGCGAAGGTCTGGAAGGAAGTCCCCAGCTTCGCATTCAGAGCTTGGATGGATTTGTAGCGGTTCTGCATCCAATTCCGGAAGGTTTCTTTGGACAGCGGATCAAAACTGTTTCCGCCCCGGGATTTATCGCTGCCATCGGTGTAGCAGTGAACATCGTATTTTGCCCAGACCTGAGCGAGTTCCTGCATTTTGCGGCGTTGTTCAGCCAGGAATTCCGGGGCATTGAGATTGTTGCGGTTGACAGGCGCTTCGGGATTACTTTTGTCCCGATTTGGCTTGTAATAGTAAAATTCCGGGATGCTGAACAAGCCAGTCTTGGCCAGCAGCGGGGCGGCGACTTTGCGGTCTCCTCGGGCACTGCTGTAGAAAATTCCATCGATGCCATTGGCCGCCATGCTCTGGTAGAAGCGATAGGAAATATAACAAGCTTGTGACTCGACCCAGGCACCGAAGCTGAAAGCCGGGCGTTCGCGTCCCTGCACGGTGAACGAGCAGCTCTGCGTAGACCAGTTTCCAAGGCTGAGTTTCAGGCGAAACAGGCAGCTGCTTAAGGGGTAGGGCGCTGGAAAATGAAAAGTTTGCTCAGCCGCATCGCTATAGGGGATTTTTTGTTGCAGAACCAGGCGCCCATTGATATCATAGACCTCCGCCAGCAGTGGGACTTCAGCATTGAAAGCCCCTTCCAGTTGCACCTTGACCTCGATTCGGTCGCCTGCCTTGGCAAAGGCATCTTTCGGTAGAGACAGGGATAAAATCCGGCATGGTGAAGTCACTTGCAAGGGAAAGGTCTGCCAGCTGCATACGCGTCCGGATTCATCGCGGCTGACAGCCAGCATCACATAGGCGCCGGCTGGAAGACCCGCTTCAATTGCTCCGGAAAAGCGGTCGCTTGGATTCGTCAACATAGCCAGCTGGTGGCCTTGCGGCACATGCTCGGAAAACGCGAGCAGTTCGAGTGTTTTTGCCGGAATGGAGTTTTCCTTGACAATTGGGAAATTAAGCATCTGACCACCGAGGCCGCTTTGTAGGTTGATGACTTGTTCCGGCGCTTGCAAGACATCCTGAAATTTTCCGGCACATGCCAGGATTGCTTTGGCAGTGATGGCCAGATAATGATCGTATTCCCAATCGAAATCGTAATTGCCTTGCCATGGGGTGAGGATCATTTGGGAACTCATCGCACGCCAATCCAAGCGAAGCACCCGTCCTTTGCCGAAAACAACGCCGGCAATTTTGGTTTTCGGTACATTTCCATTGCGGACATAGCCGAGCGCCTCCAAGTTGGCAAAGCCCAAATCCGGCTTCCAAGCGGTCTTGGCGAAAAGCTGATCGAGTTCCTGATGCTTGCCCGTATTGATCAGCAGAAGTCCGCAGCCTTCCTGATATACTTTATTTAGGATATCGTAGCGGTATTGGGAAGGGAAAAGGCGCCACTC
>JAPXLT010000243.1:0-7400 GCA_033809415.1 Lentisphaeria bacterium | reverse complement strand
AACTCGCACGATGCATGAGAGGAAAATGGGCTTTTCCTTGGATGAGTTGCGCAATACCTTCCGCACAGATGCTTTTGCCTACTTGGATGCCCCCTTCATTCGGCAGGGCGTCGTCGCAGACGATGACAAGGAAGTGGCGTATATGAAATACTACTTTACGGAGGGCGATGGCTGGTCCGCTACCAACCGGCTTATGGCAGAAGTGGCGCATCGCTATCGGCCTGATATGATTGTGCTGACCGATCCCTACAGGCTGTGCCCCATACCACAGCGCTTTGCCGGAATGGATGCCGTCAGCAGCTGGACTTATACGAATCCCGACCCGAAGACGTCCCTTTTCGTGGAAACCTTGGATTGCGCATCCCGCCACCTGGGCAATGCCAGCATCCCCAGCATCACTTTGTGGAATTATGCGGGCAGCATCTTTCCAAGCGGTGAAAATCGCAAAAACCGTGAATTGACGGTGCGCATGGGACCCGACCGATGGACTGAATGCGCCTGGTTCTATCTTTCCCGCGGTGGCATGGCATTGGGCAGCTATTTTGGCAGCCCAATGGAGATTTTTATTGACGGTGGCAATGAATACGTCTATTCCCGTGCGACGGAGGCAGCCATGGCCTCTTTCTGCAAAAATGTCTTAGTCCCCTTCGGTGAACTGGCGCGCAACACCCGTAATATCCCACGAAACGTAGCTGTTTTGGATTGCCTGACGGCACGTGTCTATGGCAATCCCGAGCGTGAACATACCCATTACGCCAATTATCAGATTTACAACTTTGCTACGTTGCTGGCCATGTCGCATATTCCTTTTGATGTCATTATCGAGGATGATGTATTGGCCGGTGAGTTGAAGCATTACGATATGCTGGTATTGGCGCGTGCTGATGTCATGACCGAGTCGATTTACAGGAAAATATGCGCCTATGCAAAGCAAGGCGGTATCGTCATCAAAGACCAGCAATGCTTGGCTGACATACCTCGCGCCTTGACATTCTCCTTTGACTTCTTCTTCCGCAAGGGCGTCAATGCCAATGCCTTGTCTACCAGTCAGGACTATGCCTCGAAGGATGACCAGAGCACAGTGGATATTGTCAAGAAGAAGACGATGCCTGGCGTTACGGCAGACCAGGACAGGGCTGTCATGGAAAAATATGCGGCTGCATTGCGCGAAAAGCTGGATGCCATTCTGCCAAGGAAATTGGATTGCTCGACACCGCGCCTCATTCTGAATCCACGTTGCAGCAAAAACACGACTTACATCTTTGTGGTCAACGACAACAGAACCTACGATGAACGAACAGCAATCTGGAAGTCCATCGAGGAAAAAGGGTTGCCCCAGGCAGGTACCATTTCCATTGAGTTGCCATATAAGCAGCCTCAGTTCCGCGAACTTCTTTCTGGCAAGGCTCTGAAGGTTAGGCAAAATGGAAATATGTGGTCTGTTGATGTTAAGGTGCCTGCCGCAGGCGGAGCGATCATAGCCGCCTTCGAGAAGGGGTCTCTTCCGAGACCAGTTGCGACAACCACTGTTCGTGATTCTTGTCTCATCATCGGGCTGGAAAACTGCGGCACAGACCTGCGCCCCTTCCAAATCGAGTACAACCAAAAACGCCATGTCAAGTACACCCGAGATAATGTCTACAGTTTTGTCTTCCCCTTGGAAAACAAGGAAGAAGCTCCACTGCAAATCACCATCACGGATTTACTGACCGGCAGCGTATGTACTGCATGAAAATCAATGCCCAAATGAAAGGAAAGACATGAAAAAAATCTTGACATTGTGTTTTGCAGCTTGCATGGCAGCCATCGCTGGCGACAAAATAACGGCATTCTTTGCTGCGCCAGCTCAAGCTCCCGCCGATTTGCCTTCAACTGAATTATACCCGAAAGGGACAATGTTTCCCTTTGGCTTCTATAGTTTCGGCGGCGGCAGCGACAATAAGCGCGGCGAGCTTCTTTCTGAAGAACAGCGCTATGCAGACCAGGACTACATCCTTAAAAATGGGTGTGTCTCCTTTATTGGCCCCGCGTACGAATTGAATGACAGCTGCGTGGCTGATGCAAAACGTGCTAAGCTGAAAGTAGTCTATTCAGTGCATAGCAAAGGCGTTGAAGGGCTTGCGCTGGATGGAGCGGAGTTGACTTTCAAGGAATTGGACAAGCTGGAAAAGGAAAAGAAAGAGCCGGATTGGGAACTCCTTAAGGCAGAGGTTGCCAGCATTGTCAAAGCCGTAGCTGATAATCCCGAAATCGCAGTCTGGAATTTGGCGCCAGAGGAACTTCGTCCTTGGAAAGCCATGGATATGAAGGTATTGCAGGTGACGGCAGACACAGTTCGCGCTAATGATCCTCTGAAGCGGCCTTTGGCTTTGTACCTCCCCAACCATTATGGCACAGCTGCGCTGAAGAAGTTTTTCCCTCCATTGGATATCAGTTGGCGCGGCATGTATGTAAACTATGCAGGGAAAAAGGATACCCGCGTCTGGGCACGCTGGGCAATAATGCAGCAGTTGGAAGCCATCAAGGATGTTCCCAATGCCGTTTGCTGGGCACTGCCTGAAATGTTCCAAACTCCAAAGGAGTCCGCTGACGTAGCCAAAATCCCCGCCTGGGTGCGCCATGACGTGTATTCCGCCTTGGTCGAGGGCGCAAAAGGCGTGCTTGTCTTCTCGGCAAGCAGGCGTGGAAACTTCGCGGAATGCAGAAAAATCTATTTGGATGAATATCTGAAAGTCTCTCAGGAACTCAATGGCGAGAAGGCGCTGGCGCAAATGTACCTCTTCGGCGAAAGAAAGGATGACTTGACTTTTTCAGTGGTGGAAGGGCCTGAAACTTTGTCTTGTGCTCACCATAACGCAAAAACGGAAATGCCATCACTGGCTATAGCCAATATCGCCTGGAAAAATGCGCGCTACGTTACCATTGTCAATTCCTCGAATGAAAACGTCTCCGTGATCATGGATGGACTGCCCTACGGCAGTGACATGGGGTATGAAAATGTGTTTGACGCCAAGCCCGAATTCCTGGTGGTGGCTGAAGGAAATACGCAAATTGACCTGGAACCCCTGGAAGTAAGGCTCTTGAAAGTCTATTGTAGAGAATAAGCAGACCCAGTTTTGTGTTTGTTGTTGGATATCACGTTTAGAATGAAAGGAAACAGACTCATGAAAAAGACACTTTGGACAATGGCAGCGGCAGCTTTGATTTCGACCGTGGGAGCGATGGCGGGAGAAAAGCTGGTTGCAGAATGGAATTTCGATGATGGTTTGGTGAGTAATGACATTAAACTGAACTGCCGCGGTTCTGCCGCACTCGTCGATGAAGAAGGTAGAGGGAAGGTGCTGAACCCCTCAACAACCCGAGATGGACAACCGGCAGGTGTAATTTTAGCCGGCGCAACTCGTAAAGAACTACTCCCCGCCGCGTTTTCCTGGAGCATGGATATCAAATATATCGCGCCAGACCCCCTGCCGCCAAAGGGCATTTACTCCTACCTGCTGGATTGCAAGTATGCCACGAAGGAAGGACTCTCGATTATGATGAACTCGGATGCCAAGGGAAATCTACGCCTCAATGTTTCTGTCGGAACAGAAAACGGACTCTGCAACGCAGCTGCCAAGGCACCGGTGTTGGCGGATGGCCAGTGGCACAATGTGAAAGTCACTGCCAAGTATCCTAAAATGGAGATTTTCATCGATGACAAATCCATCGGCACATATGTTCTCAATGGCGAGATTCTCCCGCCGAAACATCGCCTGACCATTGGGGACCGCGTGGCTTCCATCTATAATCCCTTCTATGGTCTGATTGACAATGTGAAGCTCACAACCGAAGAGGAATAAACAATGAAAGGTTGGACGTTTATTGCGGCTCTGGCTTGCGCTCTCAGTGCCTGTGCCGTGGATTTCTTTGCTCCGGCGCCTGATGCTGGTGCAAATTATGCCGCTGATAAGGTGTATCCGTCCGGCCGCCTATTCCCAATCGCCGGTTACTCATCGCCCTCAGCTAAACTCCTGCGTACCATGGGCTTTTCCGTGGCGGGTCCGGTCTATGGCGGTCATGAAGCCATGAAAAAATGGGCGGCTGAAGCGCTCACGGAAAATTTTCCGGTCATTTGGCAATTCGAGGTGGACTACGAGGGCAAACCCATTTCCATGGAAACGCTCGAGGAACTTGCCAAGGCAAAAAAACAGCTGGATTTGGAACAACTGAAGGCAAATGCCCGCAATCGGGTGGCGGAGGCTATCGCTGCAAGCAATGACAATATCTTGCTATGGGCAATTCACCCAGAGGAATTACGGCATTGGCGTCCCCTGGAAATGACCTTTCTTGCAACGGTGGCTGATGAAATCCGGAGCGCTGACCCTAAAAAACGTCCTGTCTGGATGTATCAGCCAGGTCATTATGGCTATGAATCGATGGCAAAATACACGTCAATTCTGGATGTTATCGGGCAGGGGTTTTATCCTCATGCAGGGGCTAGCAACCGTGTGTGGCAGCGCATGTGGGCAGAGAATCTCATGCGGGCTGCCAAGGAGGCCAATCGCCCGGCCATTGCTGTGACGGAAATGTATGTGCAGCCCAAAGATGAAGAGCTCGATATGATACCTGTCTGGGTGCATCATGATGTATGGTTGTCACTCATCTATGGCTGCGAAGGAATACTCGTTTTCTCTTTTGCGACAAGAAAGAACTTTGACGCGCATGGAAATTACTTCTTTGCATACGCAGATGTGGCCCAGGAACTGAATGGCAAGCCCAAACTCGGGGAGGTGTTGCTCTTTGGTGTTGATGAAAAGGACTTGTCTTTCACTGTCACGGAAGGCGACAAGGAAGCTGTATACGACAATAAGTATAAGAAAAACGATGTCCATACCTACCCGACCATCGTCTGGCGCGACATGCGTCATGCGACTGGGCGCTATTGCTTTGCCGTTGCCAGCTCAGCTACACCGATCAAAGCGGAGTTGACGGGACTGCCTAAAGTACCGGTCGCCGTGTTTGATGCAGCCAGCGGCAAGCAGCTGGGAACAACGGCCGATGGCACGTTCCCCTTGGAATTCGGTCCTTGGGGAGTAAAGCTTCTGCGCTTTGCTCCAGCAAATAAGTAAACCTAAAAAAAGCAGTTGACTTTTTCCATAGATCGGCAATCAGAATCTTTTTTTGTCCACGGAAAGCACGGAAAACTCGGAAAATTTGTAGGGTTGCTGATTTGACGGATGAGCCTGCTCGGCGAAATTCTTGTGTGCCAAGGCCGGCTTTACTTTCTTAGTCGGAGGCGATATGGAGCGCCGGCGGCTCGCCGGCATGAAGCCGACTTCCCTCTCCCATCACCAAAAAATCAAAAAACTCTCCCACAGTAGTACTGAAGACGCCTTGTTCACCAACATGGTGAACGGCATTGATTTCACAAAGTTTTGAAAACAAAGGAATTAGGACTAAAAGTCGGCTTTGACTGCTTTTTTTAGGTTTATATGGACAGGAACACGAATGGACAGGCGCAAAAAATGTTACTTGCTGTACGTGTCCATCCTGTCCATAAAGATGTGTCCATTCTTGTCCCTGTCCCTTGTCCATCATCAGTCCATCGTTCTTGCGGGTAATCCGACAATGCCATTATCGTAGCCATAATATCTGATTTTATGCGGTGGCTTGCCGAGTTGGGAGACCTGTATTCCCTCGCAATGTCCGTCGGCAAAATTGACATTGACCTTGTTGTTATGGCGCACTGCCACACTGTAGATCGATCCGCCACCTCCCTTATGGAAGTAAGGAGCTTGCACACCGCCTGTGGTTACCGAATCGGCATACAGGGGAAAGCCGGTCAGATTCTTGTTCCGCCCCGAATTGAAATGCAGGATGTGTCCCCAATAGGGCGAATTTGCCGCCGTGTCTCCGTAGAATTTGATATCCAGATACGCGCCCGGCTCGACACCTTGCGAATAGTAGGTGCCGTCGTGCACTCGAGCCATGCCGTAAATATGATCGATACTGGTTGGCGGTTTGCCGGCGGAACAGTAGAATGACTTCATGCACTGGGCTGGATTATTATAGTACGTTTTACTGGTAAAGTTCAAATATCCCGCTTGGTCGAAAACTTGATGCCAGAGTTTGTGCGTCCCATAGGAGTAATAAAAAGCATTCATCAGCATCCCGTTGTGGTCATCCACGTAAAGCATGGCCGCCAAACCGATTGTTTTGAGCTTGTTAAGACAAGTCACCGACTGAGCCGTTTGACGCGCCTTACCCAAAGCAGGCAAAAGCATCGACGCCAGAATGGCGATGATGGCGATCACCACCAGCAATTCAATCAAGGTAAAGAAAAATCGCTTCATGTGCACAAACCTCCTTATTGTTGAAGAGAATAATAGTCCTCGAAATTTCGTTCGGTAATCAGTTCCCAGAGATTTTCCGGCAGGTTCGGGTATAACTCCGGATGGTCTTTGCTCTCCTGGAGGATTTCGGCGATCAGCTGCCGGTCGAAGTTGCTCCAGAAGATGGCTTTTCCGGTATTGTAGGCATTGATGCGGTTGTCCGTGCCCCAGAGGACATCATGGGTAGTGTCAGCATATCCGGAGAGGAAGAGCATGCGGAAGGCGTCGCGGCGGCGCACCCGTGTCACGCCGGGCGTGAGATCAATAAACATGCGGAGCTTGCGAATGCCCGGCACATTGTTCATTGCGGCCTTGAATTTGGCATGCAGAAGAATGCATTCATCGTACCAGGGATTGCCAATATGCGCCAGGGCAAAACGGATGTCTCTGACCTCGAGGAGCGGCTCGAAGGCGATCGGGCGCAAGAATTCTCCCGAGGCATAATGGTCGAACAAGATGCCGGAGTGGAAATGAATCGGCAAGCCGGTCTCGGCAATGGCCGCAAATTGGCGCAGCTGACTTTTCGGGGAATAATGGTTGCAAATGCACTTGAAACCGCGAATTCCCGAGTCCGCTGCTGCGGTAATTTGTTTGTGTGCGTCCGCTTCCGTGGGGTCAATCCAGAAAAAAGGCAGGAAGCCCGGCGTCTTGCTGCAGTATTCGAGGATATGTTCCATACGGCTGCGCCAATGCTGGGAACGTTCGGGATCGGGCCGGAATGACTCCGGCGGCAAACTGAAGATGCTTCCGCCAGTCACTCCGGCATCGGCTGCGCGTTCGAGAAAACGCTGCGGGGCTTCTGCCGGGCCGATCAAAGGCATGAAATGAATATGACAATCCAGCATGTCTGTGTTAGCATCCCTGAAAAGTTATGAAGTGGTCCATTTCTATCTGCAGATTTCATGTAATGGATTAGTCTTCTGTAGTGCGTAGTGCGGGTCAGACGTGGTGGACAGTGTGGACAGTGTGGACAGTGTGGACAGTGTGGACAGTGTGGACAGTGTGGACAGTGTGGACAGTGTGGAC
>JAPXLT010000242.1:0-7428 GCA_033809415.1 Lentisphaeria bacterium | reverse complement strand
AGGCGATATGGAGCGCCGGCGGCTCGCCGGCATGAAGCCGGTTTTCCTCTCTCATCACTGAAAAATCAAAAAGTTCAAAAAAATTCTCAAAAATGAGAAGGACCCTCAAGCCAGTAACTTGCGCATCGGTTTTTTGAAAATCTTTCCCAAAAAACAAGATTCTGGGTGATAGTAGTACGAAAATTTTCTATAGGGTTGTTGCTTTGGAGGATGGGATGGCACGCTGATTTGCAGTCTGGTCTGATAGTTTTGTCCATAGAAGGCTTTTCCAGGAAGGAGAGAAGAACCATGAAGATTGAAGTTATCACCGGTGACATTACGACACTGGACGTGGATGCCATTGTCAATGCGGCCAACTGTACATTACTGGGCGGTGGCGGTGTGGATGGTGCCATCCACCGGGCGGCAGGCAAAGTCCTTTTGCAGGAATGCCTGAAACTGGTCGAATCACTTCCTGAAAATCGCGGGAAGACTGGCGAGGCTTATTTGACCGGAGCTGGCAATCTGCCATGTAAATACGTCATCCATACTCCCGGGCCGATCTATCAAGACGGCAGGCACGGCGAGCCGGATTTGCTGGCGAACTGTTACAAGAACAGCCTGAAACGGGCCGAGGAAAAGCAATGCGAATCCATCGCCTTCCCATGCATCTCGACTGGCGTTTACGGATATCCCAAAACAGAGGCCGCTACTATCGCACTGGCAACCGTAACAGCGTTTCGGAGCGTTTCGCTCAAAAAAGTCATTTTCTGTTGTTTTAGCAATAGCGATGCCGAAATCTACAAAAAGGTGCAGGGGGGGCAGAGTAATACTCGTTAACAAAAACTTTTTTAACCACGAAAGGCACGCAAATTATTTTCGTGCCTTTTCGTGTGGTTTGTGGTTAAAAAAAAGAGGACAGTAGATTGTAATAGAGGCAAGAGGATGATGAAACCTAAACGAGTGCTGGTTCTGGGCGCAAACGGTGCCATGGCGCGTTACATGATTCCGTTTCTGGTGGAAAATGGCTGTCAGGTGGACGGCATTTCGCTCGAGAAAGTTGAAAGTAGCAATCCTAATGTGAAACATTATCAGGGCAACGCCAAAGATATGGCGATGCTGCGGACATTTCTTCCGCGCAACTATGACGCGATTGTGGATTATCTGACTTACGAGACGAAAGATATTCCGTTTTACCTGCCGCAGCTGTTGGATCATACCGATCATTATATCTTTCTTTCCAGCGGGCGAGTGTATGACAATCTGGAAAAGCCGGTGCGCGAAAGTTCGCCGCGGCTGATCGACAGTTCGAAAGACGCCCTGCTGCTGAATTCCGATGATTACTGCATTTACAAGGCACGCGGCGAAAATCTGCTGTTCAGCCGCGAACGGAAAAACTGGACGATAGTGCGACCCGCCACCACCTACAGCTATCTGCGTTACCAGTTGGTCACGCTGGAAGCGGCCAATACCGTCGGTCGTGCCTTTGCGGGCAAACCCGTGGTGGTTCCGGAACAGGCGCGCAACAAACCCGCCACGCTTAGCTGGGGCGGCGATGCCGGCAAAATGATCGGCAAACTGCTGTTCTGCGAGGCAGCGCTCGGCGAGGTTTATAACGTCAACAGTGCCGAACATCACACCTGGGGCGAAATCGCCGACTATTACAAGGACATCTGCAACCTGCAGGCGGTCTGGGTGGACAAGGAAGATTACTTGAAGATCCTCAATCCCGATCCATACCAGATGGGACCACGCTGGCAGCTGGAATACGCCAGACTGTTCGACCGGGAAGTGGACAATAGCAAAATTCTGGCCGTCACCGGCATGAAACAGAGCGACATGATGCCGCTTTACGACGGTCTGAAAATGGAAATCAGCCGCACCCCGAAAGATTATCCGTGGCCGAACAACCAGCGGATGGACGATTATCTGACCACCATGAAATAATGGATCCTCATTATGAAGAAAGTCTGCATCAGTTACGACACCGGCGGCGGGCGGCGGGGTGGTCATTTCACCCAATATTCCTTTACCGGACTGCCCAGCGTGGAAATCGCTGCGCTGGCGGATTCCAATCCCGAAGCGGAAAAAAATTACCGTCTCACCGGCGCCAAACGGCTTTACACTTCATTCTACACCATGATGGAGCAGGAAAAGCCGGATATTGTGATTCTGTGTTCGCGTCTGCCAAAAGAACATTATGAACAGATCAAATATGCGCTGAACCACAATTGTCACGTGCTCTGTGAAAAGCCGCTGGCGGAAACTCCGCTCGAGGCAGATGAACTCATCGAGCTTTCTCACCGGACAGACTGTCTGGTGCAGATGGCGCACCTGGCCCGCTTCGCTCCGACTTTCCGTACCATGAAACAGATGATCGAAGCCGGTGAAATCGGCAAGATTCTGACTTGTTATCTGCGCGGCAAGGAAGACACCCGCGGCGGTGGCGAGGATATGCAGGTGCTGGGCACTCATGTGCTGGATGCAGCAGCCTGGATTTTCGGAATGCCCGAGCAGGTCTATTCGGAAATCCGCTGGCAGGGACGGCCACTGACGAAACATGATGTGCTGACCACCACCGAACCGGTCGGCCCCTGCGGCGGCGATGAAATTTTTTCGCTCTACCGTTTCCGGAATGGAGTCAACGGCATTTTCGAGAGCCGCCGACTGATTCAGGAAGGAGATTACCGGCTCGGCATCACAGCCTGCGGCAGCACCGGCATCCTGACGATCCGCTATACTGGAAACAGGGAATTGCGGATTTGCCGGGACTTCCCAGTTCCGATCGAGGATCATTCCAATTTCCAGGTGATTCCGCTTGCAGACGAGCCAGCCATTCCAGGAGCAATCCCGCTGGAATATGAAAAACTGGGAATCAATCCAAAAGTTGCTTGTCATCTTTATTTTGCTGAAAACAACCGCCGGGCGGCTTGGAATCTGCTGCGTTCCATCGAGGGCAAGGAAAACTTGACCGCAGGGATTGATTCGGCTCTGGCTTCGCTGGAAATGATTGCCGGAGCATATCAGTCCGCATTGAAACACGCTCCAGTCGCTTTCCCATTGCAGGATCGCAGACATCCGCTGGCATAAATTTGGGTGATAGTATGAAAGTCAAATCCATAGATTTTGTTGCACGGGGAAAAGCCCAATTCCGGGAAATTGCAGTTGATACAGAATTGCCGCCGGATTGCGTGCTGCTGAAAACCGACTGTACACTGATCTCGCCGGGAACCGAATTTGCATGTTTGAATGGAACGGACCCCAGCGGCATGAATTTTCCTAAAACGCTGGGGTACAGCGCAGTTGCCAGGGTAATCAAAATAGGGGATCAGGTGAAATCCCTCCAAGTCGGCGATCGCTGTCTCTGCTATCACAGTATGCACCGCAATTATCAGCTCATGCCGGAATCCAATCTGGTCAGGATCGAAGACGATCAGTTGCCGGCGGAGGAAGCAGTATTCTGCGTGATTGGCTGCATGGGACTTCAGGGAGTGCGCCGCTGCCGCCCCGAATTCGGAGAATCCCTGATGGTCATGGGCTTGGGACTGCTGGGACAGTTTGCAGTGCAGACGGCTCGTCTGTCGGGCTGTTATCCGGTGATAGCTCTCGATTTCATTGAATCGCGGCGGAAAACCGCGATGGAAATGGGTGCGGATGCGATATTTGCACCGGATGATTCGTGCCTGAAAGAAAAGATTTTGAATTTGACCGGCGGACGCGGCTGTGATTCGGTCGTTGAAATCACCGGCAATCCGCAGGCGGTCGCTCAGGGGCTGGGACTGACCGCAAGATTCGGAAGATTTTCCCTGGTAGGCTGCAGCCGCACACCGACAGAAAAGATTGATTTCTATAATCTGGTGCATCGTCCAGGAATCAGCGTGCTCGGAGCGCATAACATGGCGCGTCCGCAGAACGAACGCCGTCCGGGAGTCTGGACCATGAAAGAGGACATGGCAATTCTGCTGCGTTATCTTTCCGCCGGACGGCTGAAGAGCCGACCGCTGCTGACCAGGATTGCTGATCCTGCCGAGGCGCCGGAAATTTATGAAAAACTCTTTGCCCGCGATCCGCAGATTTTCGGCGTGGTTTTTGATTGGAAAAACTATTGAAAGGACTTAGCGTGGGCTGGTGCCAACAACCTATACGGACGAAACACGGACGGTAGATCACCCTGAAACTTTCGGCAGACGCAGACCTGGCGTAACTTTGATTACGAGGGCGTAAGATGAAGAAAATCAAAATCGGACAAATTGGAATCGGGCACAATCACGGCACGGAACGAATGCGTACCCTGCGGCGGCTTACGGAGTATTTCGAGGTGGTCGGAGTTGCGGAAGACGATCCGTGCTGGCGGCAGGAACGCGGCGGCAACAGTGTTTACCAAGGACTGCCGATGCTGAGCACGGATGAATTGCTGAATCTCCCCGGACTCGAAGCGGTCATGGTGGAAACCGACGGCAAGGAGTTGCTGGAGAGTGCGCTGCGCTGTGCGGAACGCGGTTTGCATGTGAGCATGGACAAACCCGGCGGGGAAGACCTAGCCGGATTCCGGAAACTCTGCGATCTGTGCGAAAGCCGAAATCTGGCATTCCAGATGGCTTATATTTACCGTACCAATCCGGCTGTGCGCTTCTGCCTCGAGGTGGTCAAAAACGGCTGGCTGGGCGAAATTTTTGAAATTCATGCGGTAATGAGTCGAGATGACAGCGACAATGCGGCCTACCGCAAGTGGCTTGCACAGTTCAAGGGCGGTGCCATGTATATTTTTGCCGGTTATCTGATTGATCTGGTGCTGCTAATGCTCGGTGCTCCGGAGCGGGTGATGCCATTCCTGAAACAAACCCGCGATGACGGTCTGATCGACAATGGCCTGGCGGTGCTGGAATATCCCCGTGCCAGTGCCACGGTTCGCGTTTCCGTAGCCGAAGTGGAAGGCTATAAGTTCCGCCGACTGATCGTCTGCGGCACGCTCGGAACAGTCGAACTGTGTCCAATCGAATTTCAGGATTATTATCACACGCCGTTGCAAGTGCGCCTGACCCTCAAACAGCCGCAAGACAAATATGAAGCGGGAACCCATCTGGTAGACTGTGGCCCCCTCGGCGGACGTTATGAACCGCAGCTGATTGAGTTTGCCCGGATCATCCGGGGAGAAATGACCAACCCGTTCCCCGCAGAACACGAATTTCTGCTCCACAAAACACTGTTGCAGGCATGCGGATTTATACTGTAAGGGTGCAGGGTGCAGGGTGCAGGGGGGGGCAGAGTAATACTCGTTACTCAAAAACTTTTTTAACCACGAACCACACGAACAGCCACGAAAATTTTTTATAGGGATTGTTGCTTCGACTAGTGGGACTGCTCCGGCAAAATTCTTGCGTGTCAAGACCGGCTTTACGCAATTGCATCGGAGGCGATATGGAGCGCCGGCATGAAGCCGGCTTCCCCCTCCTATCACCGAAAAATCAAAAACTCTCTCACAGTAGTACAGAAGACGTCCTGTTCACCAGTACGGTGAACGGCATGAATTTCACAAATCTCTGAAAACAAAGGAATTAGGGCTAAAAATCAGCTTTGACTGCTTTTTTAGATTGATTGGTGGAACCGAGTCCAGCTACAGCACCTTGAGTCCTTCAAGATATAAGATCAGTGTGGGGGAATAGTTTTTGCCGTCGCCGATGGGGGTTCCTGTGAAGGGATTCAACTCCTGCCGGTATTCTCCTGGATGTTCAAGAAATGTTCGCATCCATCTGCGCAAAAGTGCGGTGCATTCGTCCTGCCGATGATATTTCTTCAGCCAGAGTAGTGCTCGTAGGCTGGTGAGCGCCTGTGTGTTGCTGCCCCAGCAATTTACGGGAAGCGCACTGTTAAAATGCGGGTCAGAGACGGAAACCGAAGGGTAGGGGAAGGCAGTCATAAAATGACGCTCATCCTCGAAATACTTTGTATAGAGCCTGTCAAACTCCTCCTGTGACAGCACCTCGTTAAGGAAGAGCCTGGTGAGATGTTCTGTGCGATAGCGACGGAAACCATTACTGTCAACATCATAGTAGTAGTCGTCTTCGGCGCAGTATAGATGTTCTCTGATGAGCTCTTGAAGCTTCTCCGCCTTGGAACGCCAATAGACTGCCTCCTTGGGCATTCCCAGGTAATCTGCTATTTCAGCCAGGGCAATACGGTTCCCATAGCACATTGCTGACAGATCAACAGAGAGCACCGGCATCAGTGGAAGGTCTGGCATATTCGCGGCATCACGGTCGGGGCAGCATCTGGGAATGCCGCCGTCGGTTACACGTGGAGAATTGTCATGCCCGGTGTCATACTCGCAGTACATCTCCACCAAGCCTGTGCCACGACGATTTCTATATTTTTCCATCCAGGCGTCATACCGCGCCGCGACATCATAGATTCTGCGAAAATCGTCAACTGCCCGGTTGGTGCATTTTGCGATTTCAAACGCACAGCGTGCAAAGGGATAGACGCACTGCAACTGCGCATAACTTGCGTTTTTGCGGGTGATTGGCAGGTGGTATGCGAGCAGTCCATCTTCCCTTTGTGTGCGCATGAAAAGCAACTGGCTGGCCCAGGCAGCATCAGGTGCGTATTCCGCTAGGAAAAGATTATCCTGGTTATGTTCAAGCCAGATGCCGTTATAGCCTGCGCCGACAAGTAGAACGGGTTCATCCTGGGCTGCGATATGGCAGACATTTCCCAGGAGGCTATTCAATACATCGGGACGACGCGCCAGAAGCTCCTTGCGTTCGTCTTCGGAAAATTCAGTATATGGAATCATTCGTCACAAACCTTTATTGCATAGATAAGTCAGCAAAGCATTCAGGGCATAACAAAAATTAATGCTTGAAGCATTGGCTTGCAAATTTGTACGAAAAATTTATGCCGAAAAAGAGTTGCCTTTGTGGAGCTGTGTGGAGCACTGCAGAACCTGGGTTGCTCATGGTTAAGTACCTACGGCGCAAAGCATTATGCCGATCCGTCTGATCTGACCGATCCGTCGGAAAAACAACAGCCAAAACCACAAATCCGCGTGCAATCTCATCCGTCAAAGTAACAACCCTATAAAAAAATTTCGTGCTACTATCCCTCAAAATCTTCTTTTTTGTGAAAGATTTTTTATGGACGATGGACAGGGACAGGAATGGACACGATAGACCGAATGGACAAGAATGGACTACTGAATGGACAATGGACGATGGACAGGAATGGACACGTAGAGCAGGTGACATTTTTTTGTGCCTGACCATTCGTCCATCAAACGTCAAGACCATCGCGTCCATGATGTCCATTCGTGTCCCTGTCCATTAAAAACACTCATTTTGCCGTTTGAACAGGATTAGGAATTGCTATGACTTCCCGGGGTTTTCCATGTTTCAAATCACATTTTCTATGCTTCCGTATGATTTCTTATGATTTTTCTTGAAATTCCGTTTT
>JAPXLT010000241.1:0-7430 GCA_033809415.1 Lentisphaeria bacterium | reverse complement strand
CGTCCGTGTAAAGTCCGTGTCCCGTCCGTGTAAAGTCCGTGTGGGTTGCGGGCGATCAGTCCGCGCCAAGCCTTTTCGTGCTTTTCGTGGTTAAAAAATTTCCACGACGACATTTTCGCCATTTCCGGAATCTGTGAGGAAAGAATCATACAATCGCGTCAGCCTGCTGCTGCCAGGAGTTCTGGCATAGCGCAGAACCTTGCCCCGCAAACGGCGATCATACTCCTTTTCCAGCCCAGACACCCCCACCTCGAGACCGCTGACAGGGTCCACCGCAACCTGCCCGATAACTTCCGGATGTCCAGACATCTGCCGGATAAAATAGCCTTCCAGCAGCAAGTCCCCGCTTTCTACGTGCACAAGCAATTCCGGTTCGAGCGAGCCAGACAACGCTTCGACCAGCACCAGCTTTTGCCCCAGCAACTCGGGCAGTTCCTCTGCTGTCGGCAAGTGTTTTTGCAACTCGGGAATCTCTTGCAGGCGTTCTCTGATTGCCAATGCATCGGTGCTATCCTGCGGAAGTTGCCAGGCCAGGCGCAAACGCCGTTCCGACCAGGCCAAGGGTTTGCCATTCCTATCAAGGATACTGCCGCGCAAACCGGGAATGCATAACTCCTCGAAATCAACTGCTTCAGGCGTACCCCGTCTTCCAGCCAGCCAGGCCGCGCGACCAATCAGTATGACAGACAATATAGCACCAGCGACCAGGACCAGTACAATTCGGCGCGAACAGACGGTCGATGCCCCTGGCCGGACTCGATCCTGGCCGCCCATCTCATTTTTCCTCTTGAACAGCAAAGGCCTTAAGCAAGAGCACTGACTCGCCTGATTCCTTGCCGTCAATCTGCACAGGGCACAGCTTGCGCATGACACTGCCTGCATCCTCCGGCAACCGGGCGTTGGTCGAGAATGCCGCCCTGCTCACCCCCATGAATAGCCATCCAACCAGCAAGGCAAGCAGCACAACAAAAAATCGCATCCCTTTTTCACTGTAAAAATACGCCATTTCTAATCCCCTTGTGTACCGCGCAACTCGATGCGCTCCTGTTCATCAAGCTGTGCATTGATCGCTTCAAACCGCTCCGGACTCCAGATTTCCAGACATTCTCCATAGCCTGATACCAGCACCGGCTGACCGGGTTGCAAATCGGCACGCTCCCGGAAAGCCGCTGGTATGGTGATGCGTCCTTGGACTGTTATCGCGTCATATTGCGTAAAGCGGTTGAAAAGGCGCTGCTTCTGCCGCCCCTCGAACGTGGCCAGCATGCCGCTGCTGGCGTACCCCTGCTCATAGTACATCCGCTCCCAGGTGCTCTTCGGGATCACGCCGAGACATCCCTCCGGCCAGCAATGCAACACCACCTCACGACCGCCGCATTTTTCGAAACAGGCGATCGCCTTGGGCGACAGCTTCAAGCGCCCATTGGCATCCAGCGTGCACTGCTCTGTACCGCCAAAGTCCAAGAAAACCTCCCTCTCGAAAACTTATTCCAAAAAAGTCCATTTTGTTCCAAAATATTCCAAACTGTGATTAAGGTATGCCCTAAAACGCATTTGTCAAATGATTTGCTAACTTTTTTATTTTTTATTTTTTTCGTGCTACTATCTTCAAACTTCTTGTTTTTTCAGAAAGATTTTTCTGGAAAGAAAGCTCCAAGTCATTGGCATACACCTCTTTTAAGGTACCGCCTATTCCTGTCTTTTTTCTCCGACTGATCCGACCGATCCGACCGATCTACTTGATCCGTCCGATCCGTCCGATCCGTCCGATCCGTCCGATCCGACTGATCCGTCCGATTTGTTGTCCGTGTCCCGTCCGTGTCCCGTCCGTGTAAAGTCCGTGTGGGTTGCGGGCGATCAGTCCGCGCCAAGCCTTTTCGTGTGGTTCGTGGTTTAAAAAAGGAGTCCTTGCCTACTCAGTTTAACCTACGATTTTTCTTGCTTTTGTTTCGGTGGCGGTGTACAATATTATTCGATAGATTTTGCATATGAATATCAAGAGAAAGAATAGCCATGCCTTTAAAACGCATCTTTGTAGCTGAACCGGCCGGATTCTGCACCGGTGTCAAACGCGCTGTCGAAATGCTTGATCAAGCCCTGAACGACCTGGACACCCCGATCTACTGCTATCGGGAACTGGTGCACAACCGGCAGGTCATCGGGCGCTTCAAGGCGCGGGGAGTCCGTTTCGTGGAAAGTCTCAGCGAGGTTCCGGCGGGGGCAGTCCTGGTCTTTAGCGCACATGGAGTCTCTCCCGCGCTATTCGAGGAAGCGCGACAGCGAAACTTGCGCGTCATTGACGCCACCTGCCCCTTTGTGCTCAGAATCCACAGCAAAGTCCGGCAGTTTGTCGCGGAGGGACGTCTGGTGTTCCTGGTCGGACATCGCGGCCACGATGAAGTGCGCGGAGTGGTGGGCGAAGCGCCGGAGTCCGTCATCGTCATCGAGAATCCGGAGGAAGCCGAAGCCGTCCAGGTTCCTCCGGGAACGACCGTTGCCCTGGTGACGCAGACAACCCTGAGTGTCACCGACACGCAAAAAACAGTCGATGTATTGCGACGCCGTTTTCCGGAATTGGCAACCTTGCCGCAAAGTGATATCTGCGGCGCTGTCCGAAGCCGCCAGCTTGCTGTCCGTAAATTGGCTTCTTGTGTTGACCAGGTTCTAGTGCTTGGTGCGCAGAACAGTTCTAATTCACTGCGCCTGGTGGAAGTCGCCTTCGAGGCCGGTGCAACAGGAACGCTGATCAGTTCGCTGGACGATTTGCAGAAACTAAATTGGCAGGACCTCGAGGCAATCGGAATCACCGCAGGAGCCTCCACACCGGATTCCTTTATACAAGAAGTCATTGCAAGTCTCAAAAAACTCGCCGGTGCCGAAATTATCCCAGTGAGCGAGACGGCTAAGAAATAAACTCTTTTTTTGTCCACGGAAAGCACGGAAAGCGCGGATTTTTTTATAGGGTTGCTGTTTCGACGGATGGGATGGCATGCGGTTTAAAAAGTAGCGCAACCGTCCTGGTTGCGATTGATGCTTGCCCTCCCACGTTCGAATATTACCATGTGCAAGAGGCAGGATGCAGATTGGTCGGATCAATCGGGGTAAAAAGACGGAAATTGGCGATAGAATTTATGAATGTCACGACCAGCAATCCAACGAGCCTGCCAAGAGCGATCACTGTGCAGCATGTATAGGTACTGTTTCGTTTCAAAGCATGGTTCTGGAATAACGACAGTTCCGCAAAAGCTATTTTACCGCGAAAAAGAGCCAGGCAGTAAAGGCGGGCATTTTCCCTTTGATCAGGAAATATTTTCCGTCTTCACTCATATCGAGCGAGACCGCCTCTTCACCTTCCGGAGAAACCTGGAAAACCTGCGCCGCCTTCAGCGCATCCAGATTCCACCCCAGGGAGGCAAAGAAGGCCTTGTCCAGCCGAAGGACGGCAGGTTCCTCGGAGGCATTGTCATTGAAAGCAGCCAAACGAAGATTCTGCGGATTCTGCCAGGCAGCAAAGTACTTGCCGTTTTCTTCACAGTTGTTATTTGGGAAAGTCAGTGCAAAGCTCTTGTTTACACAAAAGAGTCCGTTGGCATCGGCGGCAATCCGCAGAAGGGATGGCGGAACGGGGGCTGCCTCTTCCATGTAACCGGGACTTGCTCCCAACGCCAAGTCATAGAGACTGGCACGCAACTGGCAAAGTCGAGCGGACTCCTCTTTCTGTGTCTTCAGCTCAGGGCGGCGCGCATAAAGCAAATCCAAGTACCGTTTATTGGAAGCGAGGCCATAGTCAGAGAGCCAGGTTTTCCGTCCTGTGGTATAAGCCTCGTATGCCAGCTGGAAAATGTTCCAGCGTTCCAAGCAGACTACGGCTGTCGTAAAGGCCTTGACGATCTCAAAATCCTCTGGATGTTTGCCACCCATCAAGCCATTTTCCAGCATTACCATGTCCACATAGGCTTGGGTTGGCCCTGCGCTTTCGTTGGCAACTACCCGGATTTTATGCCCAGCCTTTCGCAGACGGTCATAGGTCTCCGCCATGACCGAAAACTCATCCAGGTCACTTCCCATGTCCCAGCCAATAGCGCGTGGCTGATAGTAGTCCATGGCCTTAAAAATCTCTTTAAGGTAGAATGCCCGGTAATCCGGATGCCCGAAGTTATGCTGTCCCCAAGGGATCGAGTCGTAGCCAACATCTTTTGCCACGTGTGGCGGAAGCGTCAGGGAATATCCGCCGCCATAGAGGTGAAGGCCGCCGCCAGGAGTACGCTTGTACCAGTCGTCTGGAAAAGCCCCCGCCTCCCGTTCCCGCAAATTTGCCAGCTGCCGGAGATACATGATAAGCTTGAAATCGCGCTCACTCTGAAGTCGTGCCATGTATTCCTTTAATTCGACAGCATTGACTTTCTTTGCCCAGCTGTTTCCATGGCTCCACCATTCCCCCTCGGTATGGAAGCGTTCACGGATATTGTCGTGCATGCTGTAGAACCAGACGTTTGCCCCATCCGGCAGACGGTCTTCGCGCTCCTTTATCATGTAGGTATGGCTGCCGAAAATGCCGTGGTAAAAATGCCGTGGCTCCGGATATTTTGGCGGAAAAAAACGAGTCAGAACGGGATTCTTCGTCTGCAGATGCAATTGATAAAAACGCCAGACGTCGCGTAGCATGTACTCCTTGCGGTCGAACAATTTCCAGTTTGTCTCAAAACGAAATTGCTGTCCT
This sequence comes from Lentisphaeria bacterium, assembly GCA_033809415.1. Lineage (GTDB taxonomy): Bacteria > Verrucomicrobiota > Lentisphaeria > Oligosphaerales > Oligosphaeraceae > JAQVUB01. Next base: position 2,710 of record JAPXLT010000241.1, on the reverse strand, counting down.
GTTTTAACCGATTTGGGGTTGCGCTGCCAGGATGGCAGATAATTGGCAGGGTAATTCGGCGCCAACGTAACAAAGTCATCAAGATTTCTTGAGCCGACCAGCAGATAATACTCTGGACTTTCCAGAATGATAGCAGGATAAGCCGTCGCTTGATAAGTATCCCAAACGCCTGGATTCAGGTCATTCGCCTCAGAGCTATAGCTGAAAATCGTGGCTTCCCCGGCAGGCAGCCGGCGCAGTGGTCGCAAGGCATCAATATGGCGGCTCCACTGCGATGGATCAAAACCGTGTCGAACGACGATTTTGATCACGTCTTTAAAGTCCTGTTTTGCTTCGACTGTGACAATTTCCCGGAACATGCCGTCAGCAAAATCATAGACTGCCTTTGCTGAAAATCCGCAATCGTCTCCGCCCCCTTTTCCATTCAGGAAAAGCTCTTTTCCGTTAGACTCGATGGCGATGACACTGGCATTTTTGGCGGCAGGCTGGATGAGTCTTCCCTGGATCTTCAGGGAATGCAGCAATCCGGTACCTTCGTCAATTTCCGCCATGAAAGCGTCCTGTGCCAATGTTTTCACCGCTCCCGCAGGCGATACGGAAGCGCCTGGATCAAAAGGGCGCGCAACACTTCCCTCCGGTTCGAACCGAACGTTGTCAACCAGAACCTCGTCCTCGGCATCCAGCCCACTCGAGGTGATATAGACCTGCCATTGCGCCGCCATTTTATGAGGCTTGATCGTCTTCTCATAATACTTCCAGACATCATCCGACAAGTTCACTGAGAAGCCGACGTACTGCAAGGAATTGCCCTGCGCATTGGCCTCGCGGAGATTGATCTGGAAGTTCTTGTCCTTGATATTAGCCAATCCGGCACGCACCCGGGCAGAAAGAACATAGGTGCCGTCCAGTTTCAGTGGCGGCAACGGTTGCACCAGCGCGATAAATTGGTTATACTTGTTCTCCGGATCGCCGCTTACTGACAGGCACTGCTTATCGAAGCGGGTATTGCCGGAGAGTCTGTGCAGACGTCTTCCGTCTCCCTGCTGGCTGCATTTCCATGGAAGCAGTGAAGGGCTCTCGAACTCCCCGTTCACCACAAGGTTCGTCTCATCGCCCTTTATTTCCGGTGCGAATCCCAGGAAGATATCATCCACCTTCAGCGTATCCTCCGCTGCAAAACCGCTGGTCACCACATAAAGCGCAAAGGACTTCGCCGCGGCATTTGGCTTGAAAAACAGGCTGTAGGGCATCCAATCCTTCTCCTGCAAGTCCACAACGCATTTGCGGTAGTCAATCGTCTGGTTTTCCGCATCAGCCTCCCGAACGCAAATTTCCATCCTCTTGCCATTCGCCTGCGCAACTTCTGCGCGCACCCGGGCGGAAAGCAGGTATTCCCTCTGCGAATCCAGCACCGGAACCGGCTGCACCAGAGTGATGAACGCATTGTATTTGTTCGTCGGATCCCCGGTTATATTCAAGTGCTTGCCGATAACCTGATGCAAAGTGTTGCCTGCCTGCGCAGATTTCCAAGGTGCCAGCTGTCCACTCTCGAAATCACCATTCCGCACCAGATTTCCATCCGCCGCAGAAAGCAGCAAGCCGGCAAACACACTCAAAAGAAAAACCGTTTTTTTGCTAAACATAAAAAACCTCATAGCATTGGAATCTTGATTTTAACGGCTGAAAGTACCGCCTATGGAAGGAGGGTTGCTGGTCACATACCAGACCATTGTGGCTCTCGCGGCGGCAGTAAAACCATATCCATTCGCCTGGTTCAGGCCTATCGCCTCGACATGACCATCAGCGACCAATATGTTTCCCCGATCTGCATGCACCAAAAAGAAACAACCCTCACGGGCAGCCCTATACCCATACTGATAATAGGAATAGCCCCTGTAGTTCCCAGAAGCTGCTACAGAAACGCAATCCGCATGCGTAACGTATTTGTCGGGCCTCTTCAGCAACTGGTAATTGCCAAAGCCCTTATATTTGGCACCGCCGGCACCAGAATGATATTCATTTCCTGACTCGTCCCGTAAATTCACACCATACGTTTCCGACTCATTCCACGCTACAACTCTTGGATTTTTAGGAATAGAGCCACAACGAAAGTACCTGACCCAGTCCTTCTCGCTCATGTAATGTTCACCCAGCTTCGCGCTCCAAGCATAGGTTACTGTCCCGTCCTTCTTGTACCATGTGTAGTAGGTTCCTACAGGCCAGTGCTCATTGTATTCATCCGCATACATCCGGTTTGCCAGCCCAATCTGTTTCAACTTGGAAACACAGTCGATGGCACGGGCTTTCTCACGCGCCTTCGACAAGGCGGGCAGCAGCATCGAAGCCAGAATGGCAATGATCGCGATAACTACCAGAAGTTCAATCAATGTGAACGAGTTACGTCTTTTTTTCATGGTGTTTGTCTCCTTTGCTTGTTTGTTTGAAAAAAAATGACAAATGGGAAAAATCAATTGAAACGGTTATACCTAAAAAAAGCAGTTGACTTTTTCTATTGATCGGCAATCAGAATCTTTTTTTGTCCACGGAAAGCACGGAAAACTCGGAAAATTTGTAGGGTTACTGCTTTGACGACTGAGCTTGCAAGCGAAATTTCGGCCTGGTTTGTTGTTTCCTCCGATTGCTTGGCGTTCTTGGCGTCTTGGCGGTTCAATGACAAGGAAGCAAGCGCCAAGAACGCCAAGGTCGGCTT
>JAPXLT010000240.1:0-7496 GCA_033809415.1 Lentisphaeria bacterium | reverse complement strand
GCAGGGGGCAGGGTGCAGGGGGCAGGGTGCAGGGGGGCAGGGGCAGGGTGCAGGGGGGCGTCCGACTTGTCCGACCTGTCTGACAGTGCATTACGAAAAAAGCCTGGAAGGGTGTGTGCCGCTTCCAGGCTGAACAAAGAACGGAAAAGCAGTTCTTCAGGGCAGGGGATTAGTGGCAGGCTTCCTGAACGGCCACTGCCACTGCAACCGTAGCACCTACCATCGGATTGTTGCCCATGCCCAAAAAGCCCATCATTTCCACGTGTGCAGGCACGCTGCTCGAACCGGCAAACTGCGCATCAGAATGCATGCGTCCCATCGTATCGGTCATCCCGTAGGAAGCAGGTCCGGCCGCCATGTTGTCCGGATGCAAGGTGCGCCCAGTGCCGCCGCCCGAAGCGACAGAAAAATATTTTTTCCCGGCTTCGGTACGTTCTTTCTTGTAGGTGCCGGCCACCGGATGCTGGAAGCGGGTCGGGTTGGTGGAATTGCCAGTGATCGAGACATCAACTTCTTCTTTCCAAAGGATGGCAACCCCCTCGCGGACATCGTCGGCACCATAGCAGAGCACAGCAGCACGCGGCCCCTTCGAAAAAGCGGTACGCTTTACTTCGCTGACTTTGCCAGTGGCATAATCAAACTGCGTCTCGACATGGGTGAAGCCATTGATTCGGCTGATGATATAGGCGGCGTTTTTCCCCAGGCCATTGAGAATGACTTTCAGCGGAGTTTTACGCACTTTGTTGGCCTTGGTGGCAATGCCGATGGCGCCTTCAGCAGCGGCAAAGGATTCGTGCCCGGCCAGGAAACAGAAGCAGCGTGTTTCATCCTGCAACAACATAGCGGCCAGGTTGCCATGGCCGAGGCCGACCTTGCGGTCGTCAGCGACCGAGCCAGGAATGCAGAAAGCCTGCAAGCCCTCACCGATTGCTTTTGCAGCATCGGCAGCCTTGGTGGCGCCTTTTTTGATGGCAATCGCCGCGCCAAGGACATAAGCCCATTTGGCGTTTTCAAAACAAATGGGCTGAATTTCAGCGCAGATGGTGTACGGATCAAAACCCTTGTCTTTGCAAAGCTGACGGGCTTCTTCCAAATCCTTGATGCCGTATTGCTGGCAAATCGCAGTGACCTGCGCGATGCGGCGTTGATAACTTTCGAAAAGTGCCATATCCTGAATCTCCTCCTTATTCGTGACGGGGATCAATGTGTTTTACGGCACCGGCTTCCGTGCTGAAGCGTCCATAGGTGCCCAATGCATTCTTGTAGGCCTCGTTGGCATCAACGCCTTTCTTGATTTGCTCGAGCATGGTGCCGACCTTGACAAATTGATAGCCGATGATTTCGTCGTTCTCATCCAAGGCAACTTTGGAAATATAGCCTTCGGCCATTTCCAGATAGCGCGGCCCTTTCTCCATGGTGCCATACATCGTGCCGACCTGCGAACGCAACCCTTTGCCGAGGTCTTCCAGGCCGGAACCGATCGGCAAGCCGTCTTCGGAAAATGCACTCTGCGAGCGTCCATAGGCGATCTGCAGGAAAAGCTCGCGCATGGCAGTGTTGATGGCATCACAAACCAAGTCCGTATTCAACGCTTCCAGAACTGTCTTGCCAGGAAGGATTTCGGATGCCATGGCCGCCGAATGGGTCATGCCCGAGCAACCCAAAGTCTCGATCAGGGCTTCCTGGATGATCCCGTTCTTGACATTCAGGGTCAATTTGCATGCGCCCTGTTGAGGTGCACACCAGCCGACCCCATGGGTCAGGCCGGAAATGTCTTTGACTTCGCGAACTTTGTCCCAGCGTCCTTCTTGCGGGATCGGAGCCGCCCCATGGCAGCAGCCCTGCTTGACGCGGCACATGTTATCAATTTCGTGAGTGTTCATGAGTGATTGGCATTCCTGTTTGTAAGGTGAGTTCATACGCCGAAATACCGGCTTCGTAAACCACTTAATGTAATGCCCACGAAATCTTTTTCAAAGCAATAACCCTATAAATTTTCGTGCCTTTTCGTGTCTTTCGTTGTTAAAAAAGGGAGAGCAGTTTTTCCGCTACGAACGCGACGATGTTGGGTTTGAATTTGGCTCGGAGCAGGCCGGGACCGAACCAGACTTCATAGAATCCGAATGCTCCATAATCGTCGCAGCAGAATGGGTCGGGGTATTGCTTGAACAGTTCCGGTGTGGGCAGATACCCGGCATCTCCATTGGCAACCGATACTGCCAGGGCGAATGGGCTGGCGGCTTTTTCCATCAGGTTTTCACCAAGGCTGAAAAAAGGTTCGCCCGGTACGGCATAGATTGTCAGATCGCCCATGCGCAAAGCCTGTAGGTCCTGGAAGACTCTGAAATCATGCCCACGTTCAGCCATCACAGCCATTTCCAGCATACGGTCATGGATATATCTCAAAAGCACTTCGTGCTTGGAAGGCAGCTTATCGAGAAGTTTCCGGGCTATGCCGCGATATTCGTCCGGAATCACTGGTTCAGTTGGAAACTCGACTGTCTCGAGGGCGGCTTGCACTGGTCCGAGAGTGATTTCGGAACCGTTGTCGATATCTGCCTCGAGGTCATTCACATAGCTTTCACTGATCCACTCGAGGTTCTGATCCCGCTCTTCCGGTTTCGGATGTGTCCAGATGACGTTGATATCCCCGGAACAGCCATACAGAAAGAACGGGATCTCCGCCAGGCCACGTTGTTTGATTTTCCGGTTTGCGTCTCCCATCCAGTCAGCGGAGACGTAGCGATGGCGTCCAAAGACGACGCCGTGCATGGCATGGTTGTGCAGAAGCACCTTGCAGCTGCCGTCCTGGCGCAACAGTTTCATCCAGCGGATGAGCGGGTCCGTATGACCATGCTGCAGGTCGGCACGATTCGTTCCCAATTGCTTTCGGATGGTTGCCCTGCCGGCAACGGCACGAACCGGCTCCTCATTATCGAGGGCTTCCCGCACCGTCTCGATAACGGTTTTTCGCCAGATTTCGACAAATTCCGGGCAGACCTCGCCATAGCCGATGTCGGATGCTCCAATCAGGGGAGCGGAATGCGTATGCGTGGCGACAAACAGAATGCCTTCCGGGCGGATTCCAAAGCTTTCTGAAAGTTGTTTCCGCATCGGCCTGCATTCTGTTTCTGCGCTGGCCATGACATCGGTGACAATAATGAGGTTGCGTTCGAGCTTATCCGAGATGCTTAGCACCCGGCAATAGAGCGGGTCACGAATGCCTAGGTTGCGCCGTCCCAGAAACGGGCCGTAGCCGGCCAGCTCAGCCAGCAAGGGGACTTCGAGTACTTTTTCTGCGCAACCTGCCTTGCAAAAATATTCACTCATTGTTTCATAACTCCTCGTTTTTTTCGTAACACTATTGCCCAACTTCTTGTTTTTTGTGAAAGATTTTTTATGGACGATGGACAGGGACAAGAATGGACACGATGGACTGAATGGACAAGAATGGACTGCTGAATGGACAATGGACAATGGACGATGGACGATGGACGATGGACAGAGATTATGTTCTTTCAGGGCTAATCCCAACATCGCCGATCCAACCGATCTACTTGATCCGGCTGATCTGACCGATCCGTCGGAGAAAACAACAGCCAAAACCACAAATCCGCGTGCAATCTCATCCGTCGAAGCAACAACCCCTATAAAAAATTTTCGTGTCTTTTCGTGTGGTTCGTGGTTAAAAAATGGGTTGTGGGCGCCAGCCCACGCCAAGCCTTTCCGTGCTTTCCGTGGACAAAAATGGGTTTGTGCGTTTGCATACGCCGTGTTTCAGAATCTTCGTGTGAAGATCAGGCGGTCGTCTCCTGTGGCATAGAAGTCCTTGATGCGTGCTTCGATCTGGTAGCCGTTGTGCAGGTAGAATGCCTGTGTTGGTCGGTATAATTCCTTCGAGGAGGTTTCGATGATCAGGAGTTTGGCACCCAGGTTCTGGCATTCCTGCTCGGCGAAACGCAGCAATTGTTTTCCAATGCCCTGTCCCTGCAATTCCGGATCGACGGCAATCCAGTAAAGGTCAAACGTTGCTTCTGTGGCCGGCGTCGGTCCGAAGCAGACGTAGCCGCAGAGACGGCTTTCTTGGCATGCGACAAAGAGCTGATAATCTTTCTGATCGGGTTTATGCAGAAAGATATCCAGCAGTTCATCGGCGACTTCGATTTCGGCATCGGTGAACATGCCGGTTGCCGAAAGAATGCGGTCGACTTCTGCGCGGTCATCCTCGAGTAGAGGTCTGATTTCAAGAGTCATAGGTGTCGATTTCTCTGTGGTCGGCTTAGGGCTTCCTGCACGACTTTCCGGACGAATTCGGGGTAGGGGATGTCGGCGGCATGGAGGGCTTTGCTGAACCCGGCACCAGGGGTGATGTCGGGATTTGGATTGTATTCGAGCACAAAGATGCGTCCCTGCTCATCCATGCGGATGTCAACCCTGCCGTAGGAGTTTGCCTCGAGTGCCTGATGCACGGCCAAAGCCGTCCGCTGCAATTCGAGTGTCAGGTCTTCGGGAAGGTCTGCCGGACAAAATGATGGGGTGTTGCGGTAGAGGTCGTCCTCCTCGAGCCATTTCGCTGAATAGGAAACGATTTTATGCTGATCGTCCCTCAGTCCGGAAAAATCGATTTCAGAGGGGGGCAGGGTACGTATGCCGGAAGTTTCCGGCAGCAAAGCGACGCTGAACTCCCGGCCAGCAATGAATTCTTCGACCAGAACCCCCTCGAGTGCATAATTCGGCAGCAAGTTTTCCAGTTTTCGACGCAAAGCCGGAAAATCATGCACGACGGCATCGGACAGGATGCCTAGACTGGCATCTTCACAGGCGGGTTTGCAGATCAGCGGAAAACGCAGAGTCTCCGGCAGGCATTGCGGAATGTCCTTGCAGCAGAACCAGTCTGGGGTAAGAATGCCGCATGAACGCATGATCTTTTTGGCCAGATTCTTGTTGCGAGCCAAGGCCAGAGTCAGCGGCTGGTTCCCGGTAAACGGAATTTCCTGCAACTCGAGCATGGCGGCAACATGGCTTTCAAATACGGAATGCCCATCGAGCCCCTCGCAGAGATTGAAGACCAAGTCCGGAGAATTGCTCTCGAGCGTGGCTTCGAGTTCACTGAATTGCCGAATGGCCGCCGATGAAGTGGTGTAGCCCAGCTCGCGCAAGGTCAATTCGACCGCAGCGACTTCATCGGCAACGGCGCGTTCGGAAATACGCTCGAGCGCCGGAGTATGCCTCGAGGGCGCATTGCTCAGAATTAGGATTTTTGGCAGCTTGCCAGTAGTCATTGTTCCTTCCGGTTCAGGCTTCGATTTGATTGGAAAATCCCCGTTCGATCCGGGTGTATAGATAGACCCCTGCTATCAGCAGCAGGGTGTTTAGGGATTCAAAACTCCACATTCTGGCGGAAAGGGTACCGAATTCCGCTGCGGCCAGTTTCCAAGATTGAAATACACGGCAACCGAACAGCAGCAGAAAACAGACGCCCACAATGAAAAGGATGCCATGATGGGGAATGCCGTTGCGAGGAGGAAGACCCTCTTTGACAAGCTTGATATCCCGAAGAATTCCCTTGCGGATAAAGACCCAGAGAATGCCGACCGCCAAGGCTACCGGAAAAGCCAGGATGAGATAGGCGTGACTCAGGGCGGATGCCTGTTTCATGCCGGCATACAAGGCCATGCATAATGCCCCGATAATTGGGCCGACAACCACAAGGTCGAACAAAATTAGGGATTGCTTAACCAAACGGGCGGATGGAGCCTTAATGGGAGTGACCGCCATCGGCTCGAATTTTTCCGCCAGCCATGGGGCAGGCGCCTTGTAACCGTCAAAGCCTCCCAGTTTCAGCCATTCGCGATACATGCGAATGTAGAAGTAAGCGAACAGCAACTGCCAGAGCCATTGCCATAGGTACGTATAGCGGTACGCGAAATCCCCAAGCTGGCAATTGTATTTCAGAAAATCAATCAGCACACCGACCAGAAAACTGAACAGAAGTACGGTCAGGCTTCGCAGCATGGCCTGGGCACCGCAGAGCTGTCCAAAGCGGGATTTGGGGAAAATACGCATCAGCATCGGCATGCTGGCGATCCCCCAGAAGGAAGTGAAGATCATCGAGGCAATGGAGGTGAACAATAACACCCACCAGATGATTTGTGGAGGAGGTGAAAAGAAGAGCCATTTGATGCTGATTGCTGTGATCGTCGAGACGAAGATGGAGCCGATGGTATAGAATCGCACCGGGTGCCAGCGGTCGATCAAGGTGGTTCCGAAGGCAACCACGACCAGTGTCCAGCAGGTCGCGCAGATGCCTGCATAGCCATTCAGATTGCCAATCATCTCGAGGCTCAGGCCGAGGTTCTGCGAACGGAAAACGATGAAGGGACCGGCCACGCCGGAAATGGCCAGTGCCGCCACCGATAAGTAGGTGTACCAGTAGAATGGGTGGGAAAAGCTTTCCTTGAGGAAGGCGACCAGGCCGGCTTCCTTCTTCTTTTCGACGGTCGTGGGTGGCGGGAAGCGGGGTTCTTTGAGCAGAAAACACATCAGGCCGAGTCCGACCGCATAGATGACGGTGATCAGGATCAGCAATGAGGTGTAGTGGGTCAATCCGTGTTTGAAAATAAAGAAATTAAAGCAGGCGCTGGCGCATTGGCAGACGACATTGACGGCACCGACAAAACGAGCCAGGAACTGGGCTGGTATCGTGTCGTTGTAGATATAATAAATCACTGAGCCGACATACATCAGGAAAAACTGATAGATGACCATGATCAGGGCGATTAGGATGATCGCCATCGTGGTCGGCGCAATGACTACCCATTTCTCGAGGAACGCACTGAGAAAACTCGCCTCCTTGTCGACAAAGGCGAAAAGTATCCAGGATGCGCAGAACATCGGCATCGTGTAGAGGATGAATGGTACTCTGCGCCCCCATCGTTTCGAGCGATAGCGGTCACTCTGATAACTGACCATTGGACAGATGGTGATATTGAAGACCTGCCCGATCGTGGTCATGATGAAAGCGATGGTTTTGCTGTTGGCGCCCAGGGCATTCAGCTTCAGAGGCATGATCGCGGGCACGAAAGCCAAAGCCAGCGTATAACAGAAAAAACCCAGCAGGATGAGAAAACTTGTCCACAATAATTGCGGAAGGGTATAGACCAGACCCTCGCAGGTATAGCGTTTCTCAAACCACTTCTTTCCTTCATTGTCAGGCAAAACCGGTGTTTCCATATGGACAAAAACCTTTGCTTTTAAAAAGACCTCTGCTCAATTGCCATGTTCTATTCGGGATAGGCTTGCTGTGGAAACGTTCCGGCAAAGGAGAATATTGATCTATGCCTGAACTGCAAGAAAAGAACACATGATAAATATAACCCAATTTTGCCCATAAACCTGAACGCTTGTCAGGGGGCAGGGGGCATGGTGCAGGGTGCAGGGTGCAGGGTGCAGGGTGCAGGGTGCAGGGTGCAGGGTGCAGGGTGCAGGGTGCAGGG
>JAPXLT010000239.1:0-7507 GCA_033809415.1 Lentisphaeria bacterium | reverse complement strand
CCCGTAGTGCAGTATAGCCTTCTGACTTTTGTCCACCCTGTCCACAATGTCCACCCTGTCCACAATGTCCACCCTGTCCACAATGTCCACTCCCGCACCCCGCACTACGCATCCCGCACTACGCATCCCGCACTACGCACTTTTCTTCCAGCAATTTTTCGACGGTTGCGATATCTTCGGGGACATCGACTCCAACGCTGCGGTGATTCGTCACCAGCACCCAGATTTTGGCGCCATTTTCGAGTGCCCGGAGTTGTTCGAGCATTTCGCAGTTTTCCAGTTTTCCCTGGGGCCAGTTGACAAACTGCTGCAGGAATTGGCGTGTATATGCATACAGTCCCCAATGCAGCAACGGTTCGACTTTCTGGCCGCCACTGCGTGGGAACGGAATCAGCGACCGGCTGAAATACAGGGCGAAGTTTTTGCTGTCACACACCACTTTGACAGCATTGGGGTCTTCGGGGGATCGTCCGCTGAGTGAAAAAGGGACGGCGGCAGTGCCCATATCCGCACCAGTTTTCCGCATGTTTTTGATCAATTCCGAAAGGACTTCATGGGGCATCATCGGTTCATCGCCCTGGACATTGATGATTAGGTCTGCCGGAACATTCTGGATGGCTTCGGCGATGCGGTCTGTTCCGGTTTTATGATCGGGGGAAGTCATCACTGCCTTGCCGCCGAAGCCGTGGACGACATCGGCGATGCGCTGATCATCGGTGGCAACGATCACCTCGTCGATATCAGGGCAACGCATGGTGGACTCGCAGGCTCGCTGGATCATTGGTTTGCCCGCAATCAGTGCCAGGGGTTTGCCGGGAAAGCGGGTGCTGCCGTATCGGGCGGGGATGACAGCTATGGTACGCAGTGACATGCAGACTTCTTCCTTTCTTGCAAAATGGAGCGCTGGAATTACGCTTCCATGAGTTTTTCGTTGAGTGTTTCGCAGGTGATGGCGGTGGTTCCGACATAGCCGACGACGACTCCGGCGGCGGCATTGGCCAGGCGTGCGGCATCTTCCGGCGTTGCCCCTGCCAGCAGTGCCAGCGTTATGGTGGCCATTACGGTATCGCCGGCGCCTGAAACATCAAAGACTTGCCTTGCCTGTGTCGGAATGTGCAACGGAGGCTGCCCCGCTTCCCGGAACAGCGCCATGCCTTCTGCACCCAGAGTGATCAGTAAAAGTTCCGGTTGCCATTTTTGCAGGATGATCCAGCCAGTCTCCAACAAGGGCTGGTCGTGTGCGGGATCGTTGATTCCGGCCTGATAGGGAACACCAGCAAGAGTAAATGCCTCCGAACGATTTGGAGTCATCAACTTCAGACCACGGACACTGTATGTATGGGCAGGATGCGGGTCTAGAGTCGCAAAAATGCCGGCTTGATTTGCCAGATCGCAGGCCGCCTGCATGAAATCTTGATCAAAAATCCCTTTCGCATAGTCTTCCAGAATCAGCGCACCGATTTTTTTCTGTTGCAGGGCAGTCTGCAAGGCACCGAGCAGTTCTTTTCGCAGTTGCGCCGAGATGGGATGATGGCATTCGCGGTCGATGCGGACAACTTGCTGATTCGAGGCCAACACCCTGGTTTTAAGCGTTGTCTGGCGTCCGGAATCAATCAGGATGCCCCCGGTATCTGTTCCGGCGTGTTGCAGTAGATCAAAAAGCTCTTTTCCGTCGCTGTCCGTTCCGATGCAGCCGAAAGCGCTGGCCTCCGCACCCAGGCCAATAATGTTTCGCACAACGTTGGCAGCACCGCCGGGAACTGAATTGGTGCGTGTGACTTCAACGACCGGAACCGGCGCTTCTGGAGAAATCCTGGTGGCAGAACCCCAGATATAGCGATCCAGCATCAAGTCGCCAAGCACAGCGACTTGCAGACCAGTGAAGCGTTCGGTTAACGAAAGAAGTTTATTCATAGTTTGCTTTCTTGATGATATCAGCAACCGGCTGCTCGATTTGCAGGGGGGGTAAAGTGCTGGTAAGGGTGCCGGTCTTCAGAAACTCAATTTGTTCCTGCAAATCATCGAGGGCTTGCAACATTTTTTTCCGCTGGGAACGGGTCAAGACTTCGGAATGTGCGCGCAAATAAGTCGTGCGCCGCATTAAATCCTGTTGGTAACCTTTCAGGATCAGCCTTACAAGCGGATCCGGATTTTCGTTGGCTTGGAGTTCCTTGCGCAACATATCCGTCTTTGAGATGATGTTCAGGCGCATTTGCTGACCGCGCCAGAATTGCCCTTTGTTCAGCAGATGTGGCAGCACAAAAATGCAGAACAGCTGAAGAAGCAAAACCAAGGCGATTCCCAATTTGGCCAGCACAGCAAGCAAATTGCTTTGCCAGGAAACCGGACTTCTCGGAAAACTGATATAGAAATTCACCGGACAGTCGCAGACCATCAAGCGATCCCCGCTACGCAAAACCTGCTTTTCCGCTGCTTTTAAGGTTTTCCCGTGGAATTCGACAAGAGGGTTGTTAGTCAGGCATTCGAGGATGAAAGCGTTGTTTTCGCTGCTGATACGCAACAGGTCTTCATTTGCCCCGGGAATGGGGCATTGGGCTTGCGCACCGCCAAGCAGAATGGGAGTCTGCTCGAATTCATAGCACGTGCCAGGTCTGAAAAAATCGTCCCTGGCAGTGCCCGGCGGGTGTATGGTCAATTGAACCAACATGTTGCGTACTACATAAAAATTTTCGTGCTACTATAGCCCAACTTCTTCTTTTTTGTGAAAGATTTTTTATGGACGATGGACAGGGACAAGAATGGACACGATGGACTGAATGGACAAGAATGGACTGCTGAATGGACAATGGACGAAGGACGATGAACAGAGATTATGTCGCGCCTTACAGGGCTAATTCCCAACATCGCCGATCCGACCGATCTGACCGATTTGTTGTCCGTGTAAAGTCCGTGTAAAGTCCGTGTAAAGTCCGTGTGGGTTGTGGGCGGCAGCCCACGCCAAGTCTTTTCGTGGTTAAAAAAGCCTTTTCAGTTGACTTCAACTTCCTCTGTTTGTTCCTGGAGTTTTCCGGTGATGGTCAGGTCGAAAGTCAGTTTTTCCTTTGCTGCATCAACGCTTACCGTCACCGCACAGCTGGTAGCATCAAGGTCCTGGCGCAACATTTCCTCAGCCAAGGGGTCTTCCAGGAATTGCTCGACGACACGGCGTACTTCGCGCGCACCGAATTCCGGCTTGTAGCTTCTTTCTAACAGGAATGTGCGCGCCGCGTCATCCAGAGTCACTTCACAGTGCTTGCGTTGCAGGCGCTCGAAAATCTTCTGCAATTCGAGATCGATGACCTGATCGATATCTTTCCGGCTGAGCCGACGGAAGACAACGACATCATCGAGCCGGTTGAGAAATTCCGGACGGAAGAATTTTTTTGCCTTATCGAGCATTTCTTCGCGCATTTTATTGTAGTCATCCTCGCTGTCTTCGCCGCTTCCAGGTGCTTTGAAGCCTAGTGAACTTGGCTTTGCCGAGCTGGCAGCGCCGACATTCGAGGTCATGATGATGATCGTATTGCGGAAGTTGACACTGCGTCCAAGGCTGTCGGTCAGCTGACCTTCTTCGAGAATCTGCAACAGGATATTGCTGACATCCGGGCTGGCCTTTTCCAACTCGTCAAAAAGAACCACGGAATAGGGGCGCCGCCGGACTTTTTCGGTCAGCTGGCCACCTTCTTCATAGCCGACGTATCCCGGCGGTGAACCGACCATCCGGGATACACTGAATTTCTCCATGTATTCGGACATATCGAGGCGGATCAGGGCGTCGGGGTCACCGAACATGAAGGAAGCCAGCATCTTGGCAAGGTACGTTTTGCCGACGCCAGTGGGACCGAGGAAGAGGAAGGAGCCGATCGGGCGCCGGGGGTCTTTGAGGTCTGCGCGTGAGCGTCGAAGCGCCCGGCTGATCCTTGCGATGGCCGCATCTTGTCCGATGATCTGCTGTGTCAGAGTTGCTTCCATGCGCAGCAGCTTGGCGGCTTCTTTTTCTTCCAGTCTGGCCAGAGGGATTCCGGTCATATTGGCGACGACCATGCGAATATCATCCGCTGTAACCGAAACACGCTGGGTGCTCTTTTCGGATTTCCAGTTTGCGACGATGGCGTCCATCTCCTCTTTCGCTTTTTTCTCTTCATCGCGATAGCGGGCGGCTTCCTCGAAGCACTGTTTCATGGCGGCATCCAGCTTCTTCTGGCTGACTTCTGCAATCTTTTTTTCATATTCAGAGACGTCAGGGAAGCTTTTCGAGCTGCTGATGTGTGCACGTGCACCGGCTTCATCGATCACATCAATGGCCTTGTCCGGGAAAAAGCGGGCGGGGATGTAACGGTCAGCGAGGGTGACTGCCATTTCGATGGCTTCTTTGGTATAACTGGCATTATGGTAGTCCTCATAGCGACTCTGCAAGCCCTTGAGAATTTGAATGGTTTCCTCCGGTGTCGGCGGCTGGACAATGATCGGCTGAAAACGCCGTTCCAACGCTGCATCCTTTTCGATGCTTTTACGGTATTCGTTCATTGTTGTGGCACCAATACACTGGATTTCGCCGCGGGAGAGAGCCGGTTTCAGGATATTGGATGCGTCCATGGTGCCTTCCGCGCTGCCGGCTCCGACAATGGTATGCAGCTCATCAAGGAAGATGATGACATTCTGCGACCGCCGGATTTCCTCCATGACGGCTTTGAGGCGTTCTTCGAACTGTCCGCGGTACTTGGTGCCGGCGATCAGCAGGGTCAAATCGAGCGCAATGACCATTTTATCGTGCAGATTGTCGGGTACTTTATTGTTGACAATGGCCAGTGCGAGCCCTTCGACGATGGCGGTTTTGCCAACACCGGCCTCGCCGATCAGCACTGGGTTGTTCTTCGTGCGCCGGCAGAGAGTCTGGATAACCCGCTCGATCTCCTTCGTCCGACCAACGACCGGATCAAGCTTGTTCTCGGCTGCCAAGTCTGTCAGATTGCGCCCAAATGCTTTCAGGGCCGGCATTTTCTCTTTACCGGATTCCTGTTTGTCATCGATGCTCAACAGGTCGCCATCTGCCAAGTCGGGATTTTTTTCCGGATCACCGGAAGATGCATCTTCCGGCAGAAAGCGTGGATCGAGTTCCCTGAGGATGTTTTTGCGCACTTCCTCGAAGTCGATGTCAAATTTTTTCAGGATATTGGCTGCCATGCCATCATCTTCTTTGAGCAGGCCAAGCAGGATGTGCTCGATGCCGACATAGTTGAAGCCCATGGCGGCGGCTTCTGCGGCGGCTGTAGTGAAAACACGCTTTACCCGGCTGGTCAAAGGCAAATCCCCATCCGTCTGGACAGGCTCCTGATTTTTTTGCGAAACTTTGACGATCTCCCGGGCAAGGTTGTCCAGATTGATGCCAGCCTTCTCGAGCAGACTGACAGAGAGTCCATGGCGCAGTTTGATGATTCCCAGCAGAATATGCTCAGTTCCAATATAGGCATGTCCCAGTTGCTTGGCTTCTTTCTGCGCAAGTGCAACTACCTGTTGGGCCCTAGGTGTAAAGTTCTTCATCGGATTTTCGTTGCTATCCATAATAATATCCCCCGTTTTTATATGATGATGCAAAGAACCGGGAGTCGGCATGTATTACACGCGGCTCTTTGACGAGATTTTTATCGGCTGCCAGTAACAATCTGTAAAACAACCTAATATAATTCCATGGGCGAAAAATACACGCATGAAACGCAGGTCATTACACTCCTATTTGACAGCAGATTCCAAGGAGCGTTCCAAACGACGGGTGCGGGGTGCGGGGTGCGGGGTGCGGGGTGCGGGGTGCGGGGTGCGGGGTGCGGGGTGCGGGGTGCGGGGTGCTATGTTCTGTCCACACTGTCCACTTCCTGCACCCTGCACCCTGTCCCCTGTCCTTGAATTCCCCGTGTTACAGAATACCTTAAAGCAAACGCCCGTTGTTGATAACCAGGGGTTCAAAATGCAAAGCAGCCGTAAAATTTTAGTTGATTGTATTCCCTATGACAGGGGCAAATCCGGGATTTCAGTCTATACTCGGGAAGTATTGCGTGAGCTGGCAGCCAGCGGCCAGAACCTCACCTTGCTGATAGAACCCGATGTGGAAGAATTTTTCCCGGAATTCACCTGCATTCGTGCGCCGCGGTGGACGCGGCGTCCGGCCTTTTCGATGCTATGGCATTTGCTGGTTTTACCGTTCCTGTTGCGCCGGAAGCAGTTTGACTTTTTGCTGATTACGGCCGCCAACCGGCGTGCTCTTGCATTTTATCCTCTGCCGACAATTGGCGTGGTCCATGACCTGGCGCAATATCATATTCCAGGAAAATACAGCCGGTTACGAATGTTTTATCTGAAAAAATTGCTGCCATTCTTTGTCCGAAAAGCGCAACAAATAGTGGCTGTCAGTCACTCGACCGCTGCGGATTTGCGGAATTACTGGAAGGTTCCGGCAGAGCGCATTCAGGTCTGTTACAATGGCGTTTCAGATTTGCCGCCGGAGCGGGGAGGCTGGTGCGCCGGACATCGGTTGGAGCCGGGCAAATATATCCTGTATGTGTCGCGCATCGAGCATCCCGGCAAAAATCATATAACTTTGCTGAAAGCCTTCGAAAGTCTGCCGGAGGAGTTGCAGCGGGAATACAAGCTAGTCATAGCAGGCTCCGACTGGAAGGATGCCGATATAGTCAAAGCGGCTGCCAGTCAGTCGCCGGCTGCCAGTCAGATTGTCTTTACAGGGTTTGTCGGACTCGAAGATTTGCGAGAGGCCTATACACAGGCTCGCATGTATATCTTTCCATCCCGTTTCGAGGGCTTTGGACTCTCGCTGCTCGAGGCTATGGCTTGCGGCACGCCCTGTGCATGCTCGAATAATTCCTCGCTCGGAGAAATCGGGGAGGGCGCCGCACTCCTGTTCCCACCCGAAGACGTAAGAAAAATGGCTGAAGCCATGGAAAAATTACTTACGGACGAAAAATTGCGTACAGAATTGCAGCAGGCCGGCTACCGAAAAATTCGTGATTATGACTGGAAAATACACGCAGAGGAAATCTTGAAACTGGCTGACAGACTCTGCAACACGGACTAGACTAAAGCGTGGAATGCCGCCCACAACCCATTTTTTGTCCACGGAAAGCACGGAAAGCGCGGAAAATTTATAGGGTTGGTGCTTTGACGGATGAGCCTGCTCTGCCAAAATTCTTGCGTGTCAAGACTGGCTTTACGCAATTGCGTCGGAGGCATCCAACGCCGGAGGCGTGGCACCATGAGCAACTAGGTGAAGCGAAGCGGAACCTGGGGCATGGCATCCCCCCCCCCGCCACCAAAGCCTCGGAGAGGCGGCACATGAACCGGCGCCAACGATGCGTGCCGGAAGCAATGGGGAAACGTTGGCTTGCGCGTCTTCATTTGCCGCCGCACATCCAAGTTGCGACAGCGCCGCCTCGATGCGGCGCAATGGTTTTGGGTGGGTTCCGACCCCAGGTTCCGCAGTGCTCCGCACAGCTTCACC
>JAPXLT010000238.1:0-7552 GCA_033809415.1 Lentisphaeria bacterium | reverse complement strand
TGGAGAAGCTTGACCGCGAGCCGCATGGAAAGGCTTGAGGCGGGCTGACGCCTGCAACCCACATGGGCGAATGATCGGTCAGATCGAAACTCAAAAAGTTCAAAAATCTTCTTAAAAATGAGAAAGAGCTTCAAGGTCAGCAACTTGCGAATCTGGTTTTTGAAGATCTTGCACAAAAAAGAAGATTCTGGGTGATAGTAGTACGAAAAAACGGATATTCCATGTCTTCTGAACGTTTTATTACATCCGAACTCAATACTCGTGAAGAGACCTTCGAGATGCTGCTGCGCCCGCAGTCCTTCGCGGATTTTCCGGGTCAGACTGCGGTCAAGGAGCGCTTGCAGATCATGGTCGAGGCCTCGAGGGGGCGCAATGAGCCGCTCGATCATATCCTGTTGTGCGGGCCGCCGGGACTAGGCAAAACGACGTTGGCCGGCATCATTGCCAACACCCGCGGCTGCAATATTAAATCCACCAGCGGTCCAGTGATCGAAAAGCCGGGCGACCTGGCAGGACTACTGACCAGTCTCGAGGAGGGCGATATTTTATTTATCGATGAAATCCACCGTCTGCCTATTCAGATCGAGGAATATCTCTATAGTGCGATGGAGGATTTTGTCATTGACATCATGCTCGAGCAGGGGGTTGGCGCCCGCTCGGTGCGGCTGAACCTGCCAAAATTCTGCCTGATTGGCGCTACCACGCGCCAGGGGAAACTGTCCGCACCACTGCGTTCTCGGTTCACCATGCCCTGCCGCGTGGATTATTATACTGTCGAGGATTTGTGCACGATCCTGACCCGCAGCGCTAAAGTGCTCGGGATCGTTGCCGAAGCGGAAGGGCTGCATGAAATTGCCCGACGCAGCCGGGGGACACCACGCATTGCCAATAATCTATTGCGCTGGGTGCGTGATTATGCCCAGGTCATGCATAAGGAAAATACAACCATTACCCGAATTGTCGCCGATCATGCATTGCAGAAGCTGGATATCGACGAGGATGGCTTGGATGAAATGGACAACCGGATTCTCGAGGCGATCCTGGTAAAATTCAAAGGGCGCCCGGTCGGTCTGAAAAGCCTGGCGGTGGCTGTCGGCGAGGAGGAAAGCACAATCGAAGATGTCTACGAACCCTACCTGATCCAGGAAGGATATCTGCTGCGCACTCCTGCAGGCAGAATCGTCACCAGCAAAGGAGAAAAACGCTTCGGTATCGATAAAATCACCGGCCAGCAACCCGAGCTATTCTGATTTTTTAACAACGAAAAGCACGAAAAGACCTGGCATGGGCTGACGCCCACAACCCAGTTGAAAGATTCAATCTGCTGATTACACAGATGGTGCAGATTTTTTAGGGCGCACTTTGAAAATGTTACATCCTTAAGAAAGCCTTAAGAAAGCTGCGCCCTAAAAATTGACAATTGTCGGTCTCCGCTTATAGTAATATGGACAGGAAAAGACACAAAAAGACACCCCCCTTTCGAAAAGCGAAAGCCGTTTACGAACTGAAGACGGTGCGGGAAATCCTCAGGCATCCAGATCCGAACCCGAATGTCAAGTGGGTGTTCAGAAAAGACGAGAGGAACAAGTACGAGAAGCTGGGATATACGTTATCCCAAGCCTTGAACATCGTCCGCATGCTCCGGCCGAAAGACTTTGACATATCCTCGCCGGCATCATCGGACCGGCACGCCCAGACAGTGGACGTCTATAAAATCCAAGACCCATATGCCCCACGTGAAAAACCGCGCAAGTTGTACATGAAATTTTTCGTTCGATTTGCAGAAACGCCAGACCAGGCGGATCAGCTTGTCATGATCAGCTTCCATGATTAGAGGTGCAGCCATGAACACATGCCCATATTGCGGAAAACAGCAAAAGAAGAAAACAGGATACACATGGGAATCGGAACGTTACGGCACGATTTTCATTCCTGACGTCGAGTATTTGCAATGCGAATGCGGAGCAGAGGAAATATCCAGCGAAATCCTTGAAAAGGTGGAAGAGGAAAAGCGGCGCCTTGCTGAATGCGCGGCATTTGTATAATCGGTGCCTTGAGAAAAAACCAGAAAAAAGACAGCAAGGGCGAGGCTGATCTGAAAAAAAATCGAACAATCAAGTATTAAAAAGGATTTTTTTACCACGGAAAACACGGAAGCCTTGGCGCGGACTGATCGCCCGCAACCCACACGGACTTTACACGGACGGAACACGGACGGGACACGGACGGAACACGGACAGCTGATCGGTCGGATCGGCGATGTTGGAATCAGCCCTGAAAGGCGAGACATAATCTCTGCCCATCGTCCATTGTCCATTGTCCATTCAGCAGTCCATTCTTGTCCATTCAGTCCATCGTGTCCATTCCTGTCCCTGTCCATCGTCCATAAAAAATCTTTCGCAAAAAACAAGAAGTTTGGCAATAGTAGCACGAAAATTTTTTATAGGATTGCTGCTTTGGCGGATGATCATGCTTTGGCAAAATTCTTGTGTGCCAAGGTCGTCAGTAGCAGCAGGGTATCTTGCACGCTGCCCATGTTGGAGATGACGGGTGGCAATGTGCGCAGCTGTTGCAGCGTAAAGCGCAGACGGGCAGGGCGTTCCGAGGTTTTCTGCAAAAGCAAGGCCAGCGCACCATTGCGGATTTGCTGGTTTTCCGGCAGCAACTCGAAGGGTACCGCCTCGAAGACAAGGATAATCATGCTCTGTGCGGAATCTTCCTCGAGGCGAGTAGCGGCAAACTCGAATGGCTCCCGGCAGTCCTGTTTTCCGAAATAGATTATATGAGATCCGTTCCAGCCGAACTCGATGGCGGCCAGATTCGGTGCCGTACTGGCATAGGAATGCGGAAATATCAGCGGACTGGCCAGGCGGGGACCTTTCTGTACCAGCTGCGAGAAAAAGGTAAAGGCAGCCCCACCTGCGCCATATCGAGTCAGGGCGGCGATGCCGGTACAATCGGTTTCTCCGCCCTGGTCTTCGGCTGCTTTTTTCAGCAGGCTGCATGCCGCCAGCGTAAAATGTCCGGCGGGATCAAGGAAGCCTTTCATGGAATCCAAATAGGGTTTGGCAGAGAACGAGGTCAGTTTCAGGTTGTCATCCGGCTGCGCCTTCAGCAGATGCTCGTCATCGAGAAGCGCGGCGCCGGTTCCGATACTGCTACCTAAAATCCAGGCCATTTCGCTGATCTGCAATTCCATAAACAGGCTCATCCATCAAAGCAGCAACCCCTAGAAAAATTTTCGTGCCTTTTCGTGTGGTTCGTTGTTAAAAAATTTTTATTTTCAGGCTTTGCTGACGCGGTCGGCGTATTGTCCGGTACGGGTATCGATGCGGACGGTATCGCCGATATTGACAAACAGGGGCACCTGGATTTCATAGCCATTTTCGATTTTGGCCGGCTTGGTGACGTTGGTAGCAGTGTCGCCGCGTGCGCCAGGCTCAGTTTCAGTAATTTTCTTTTCGACAAAGAAAGGCAGGGTGATTTCGATAGCGCGGTCGCGGTAGAAGAGGATTGAGCAGGCCATGTCGTCATCTAGGAAATACTTGTAATCACCGAGAAGCTTTTCATCGATGCGGACTTCGTCGTGGGTATTTGGATCAAAGAAAATATAGATGCCATTTCCCTCTTCGTAGGAAAAATGCAATTCTTTTTCCTCGAGGTCCGGTTTGCCGATCTTGTCAACCGAACGGAAAGTCTTGTCAACCGTCCCGCCGGAAATCATGTTTTTCAGTTTGCAACGATACAGCGCCTGCCCCTTGCCGGGTTTGCAAAAATCAAATTCGGTGACAATGTAAGGGTCACCGTCCATCTCGATTTTCAAGCCTTTTCGTAAATCCGATGCTTCAAACATTTTTGTCTCCGTTGTTGAAATAAATCCAGCAGTTGTTATGTTAAACTCTTGACAACCGCTTTTCTGAATGCAATTCGTTTAAAATAATATTCCCATGAGAATTTTCAATCCCAAAGATTCCGAAATGCCGGGGGTGCTTGCGCAGATCGAAGAAGTTTCCGGTTATTCGTTCAAGGATCAAGCCCTTTTCCTGCTGGCCCTGACGCATTCATCTTATGCCGCCGAACAGACTCCCCCCTGCCCGTTTAATCAACGCCTCGAGTTCCTGGGGGACTCCGTCCTGCAACTGATCCTCAGCGATTTCCTCTTTGCCGGACTGCCGGATGCCCAGGAAGGGATATTGACTCGGACACGCTCCTTGCTCGCCAAGGAAAAAGCCACTGCGGAATATGCATTGCGGCTCGGCCTCGACCGGGCTTTGCTGCTGGGCAATGGCGAGAACCTCACCGGGGGGCGCGAGCGCGCATCCATCTTAGGCGATGCCTTCGAGGCTTTCCTTGGAGCCATATATCTGGACGGGGGCTTGGAAGCCGCACGGGCGGTTTGCTCTCGCCTGCTGCCTTCGCCGGAAGATTGTGTGAACCTTCTTGGGCTCGAGGAAAATCCCAAGGGGATGCTGCTCGAGCATTGCCAATCCACGCAGCAAGCCAAACCGGAATACGTCTGTTTGTCGGCGCATGGTCCCGTGCATCGGCCGGTCTACGAGGTCAAGATCATGCTCAATGGAAAGGAAATCGCCCGGGGCAGCGGCAAAAGCCGTAAAACCGCTGAATGCGACGCTGCCAAAAAAGCCATGCAGCATCCCAACTGGTGATACCAGCAATTTTTTTTTAACAACGAACCACACGAAAAGGCACGAAAACATGAAAAATTCCATATTGCCGCACTGCCGCTGCTCAAATTCCTGTTATTTTTCTGTTTTAGTCAATTTTTTAGCGGATAGCGGCGTTATATCTCTATCCCATTAAGCCAATTTCCAAATTTTTTTCATTGCATTTGTATTAAGATTCCCACAAACAAGTAAAATAAGGAGCAACAATGTTTTGGTTGGATTGGATTCTGATTTGGGTTCCGTCGATCGTGGTCTTGTATATCGGCTGGAAATCGCAGAAATACGTCAAGGGTGTTGCGGATTTCCTGACGGCAGGGCGTGTAGGCGGGCGTTATGTGATCTCGGTGGCCTCCGGCGAGGCCGGCATGGGTCTGATCAGCGCGGTCGCCATCATGGAGATGTACTATAACTGCGGGTTTGCCGTATCCTTCTGGTCAACTTTGACTGCCCCGATCTCACTGATCATGGGTCTGCTCGGATTCTGTACCTATCGCTTCCGGGAAACCCGGGCGATGACCATGGGGCAGTTCTTCGAGATGCGCTACAGCCGGTCACTGCGGGTCACCGCCGCTGTCATCCAATCCATTTCCGGCATTGTCAACTACGCCATCTTCCCGGCCGTCGGGGCGCGCTTTATAATCTATTTCCTGGGGTTGCCGTTAAGGATAAATGTCTTCGGCTTCTCGCTGCCGACCTTCATGATAGTGATGATTGCTTGCCTAGGACTGGCTTTGTTCATCGCTTTACTTGGCGGCCAGGTTACCATTATGACCACCGATTGCGTGCAGGGCCTGATCAGTTATCCAATGTACGCCATCATCGTCCTCTATATCATGTGGAGATTCTCCTGGCAGGATGAAATGCTGCCGGCTCTGATGGCCCGCCCGCCGGGGGAAAGCTTCCTGAACCCCTACGATATTCAGAACCTGCGCGACTTCAACCTGTTCTATGTCTTTTCCGGAATCATTGGCTTGTTCCTTGGACGCATGTCCTGGGGGGGAACCAGCGGTTACAATGGCGCAGCGCTAAATCCCCATGAGGCCAAAATGGGCGGACTCCTTGGAACCTGGCGCGGTGGCTTCGGTACGATGATCTTTATCCTGCTGGCAGTAGTCGCAATCTGCTACTTGAATTCCCCGAAATATGCCGAGGAGGCACGCGTGACCCGTGCCGAGCTGGCAACCAAAACGATCAATGATGTTCTTCCAGGCGAAGAGCATGCCGAGCTACGCGACAGCCTGAAGGAAAAGTATCAGCAGATTCCTGCGCGGCAGCAGTTCAGCGAGAGCTATGCCACCAAGGAAGAGCACGTGGCGGAGACCGCCGACCCCTATATTGCATTAACCAACCGCGAACTCGGGGAAACCGCCGGCGGCAAGAAGATCGCGCAGACCTTTGCAACGATCTACAACCAGATGCTGGTCTCGATCTCCCTGCGAAATATTCTGCCGATGGGATTGACCGGCATTTTTGCCGCGCTGATGTTCTTCTTGATGCTCAGTACCGATACTACCTACATGCACAGCTGGGGCACGATCGTAGTCCAGGATTTCGTCCTGCCCCTGCGGAAGAAGCCCTTCACGCCGCATGAGCAGATCCGAGCCTTGCGCTGGTCTATTACCGGTGTCTGCATCTTCGCCCTGCTGTTCAGCTATTATTTCGCGCAAATTGACTTTATCTTGATGTTCTTCGCCATCACTGGCGCCATCTGGATCGGCGCCGGTGTGATTATTACACTGGGACTATACTGGAAGCGCGGCACGACTGCCGGAGCGTACACGTCGCTGATCGTCGGCGCCGTGATTGCCGTCAGCGGCATTATCATGCAGCAGATTTGGGTCGAACACGCCTACCCCTTCTTTGACAGGATGGGCTGGGTGCCTGCCATGGATCAGTTCCTGCGTGCCGTCTCCGGACCTTTCCATCCCTATGTCGTCTGGGAAATGACGCCGAAGAAATTCCCGATCAACTCTGTCGAAATCTCGTTCTTGGCCAATGCCACGACGGTTATCCTGTATTGTATCGTGTCCCTGCTGACCTGCAAGGAGCCTTTCAACATGGATCGCTTGTTGCGCCGTGGCATTTACAGCGACAAGGCGGAAGAACCTGTGGAAGCTCCGGTCAAGAAGCCGTTTAGTCTGGGCAACTTCATGCGTGAGAAGATTCTTGGTTTTGACCCGAATTACACCCGCGGTGACAAGATTCTGGCCTGTTCCGTCTTCATCTGGA
Organism: Lentisphaeria bacterium; assembly: GCA_033809415.1. Lineage (GTDB taxonomy): Bacteria > Verrucomicrobiota > Lentisphaeria > Oligosphaerales > Oligosphaeraceae > JAQVUB01. The sequence goes on along the minus strand of JAPXLT010000238.1, from coordinate 638 downwards.
GCTTCGGCTACGGGTTTGTTGCCTGTTTCCTGGCAGTCATCATCTGGAACTTCATTTCACCCTGGCCAGTTGCCTGGTGGGGACATTACTTCTACATCAAGAACCTCCTGATCCCGCTGCTGGTGGCTATCGTCACCACGATCTGGTTCTCGATTGGAGGAACGGTCGATCTGGTCAAAATGTTCAAAACCCTGGCAGAGCAAGAATCCGATGACCAGGATGACGGACGGGTCGTCGGACATCTCTCCGCGGCAGACTTGGCGCGTTTCACCGAAATCGAGAAGAAACGCCAGGAGAAGCAGGAGGGGCAGGATAAGAAATAAATCCGCCTCGATCTATCTGATCCCGTAACCACAACGCTTCAGCCAGTAACCCCTGGCTGAAGCGTTTTTTTTGCCCCACCTGAAATTTGCTGTATATTAGGCTCCATCCTTACAGAAGAAAAATAGACCCCATCCAAAAAGGATTTTTTAACCACGAACCACACGAACAGGCTTGGCGTGGGCTAACGCCCACAATCCATTTTTGTCCACGGAAAGCACGGAAAACTCGGAAAATTTTGTAGGGTTGCTGCTTCGACGAATGAGCCTGCTCTGCCAAAATTCTTGTGTGTCAAGGTCGGCTTTACTTTTTCAGTC
>JAPXLT010000237.1:0-7579 GCA_033809415.1 Lentisphaeria bacterium | reverse complement strand
GGCACATGGCGATCCGTCCGATCTGTCGTCCGTGTAAAGTCCGTGTCCCGTCCGTGTAAAGTCCGTGTGGGTTGTGGGCGGCAGCCCACGCCAAGCCTTTTCGTGTGGTTCGTGGTTAAAAAATGGGTTGTGGGCGTTAGCCCACGCCAAGCCTGTTCGTGTATTTCGTTGTTAAAAAAGCTTTAAGTCACGAGTATTGCCTCCTGCCCCCTGTTTTATCTTTTCGTTTTCAGAGCTTCGATGGTGACTTTGCAGGAATTGATCAGAGTATTTATATCGGCGGTATCTGCAATCGCGACCCGGAACGCCGCCGACTCGAAGATGCCGTATAGGATATCGCCTATAACATCACAGCGCATCCTCTGAAACTCGCCATTATCCATGCCTTCTCGCAGCAATGTTACGATTGTCCGGCGCAGCACCATGGTATGCCGGCGCACCTTGCGTGCGACATTGTCGCCCTGCCTGCGTTGAGCAATCAAATACTCGGTAATCGCCTGCAACAGTTTGCCATGTTCAAACAGCAGGTTCATTACTTGGGTCATAACCAGTTCGAGCTTCTGGGAAGCCTGAAGCTCCGGATGCTTATTGACGGTATTGCGAAACTCCGACGCCAATTCTTTCACCAGCTGGTTGATGGCGCTGTCAAAGATCTCGCGCTTGCCAGGAAAATATTTGTATAAAGCAGTCCGCGCCAGCCCGCAGCGGTCTGCCAACTGTTTATAAGTTACACCGGGATAACCAAAGTCCGCAAAAAGGGTCAATGACTTCTGCAGGATTTCCCGCTTCCTGGCATCATGGTCAACTACAATTCCCATGCGAGCACCCTCAACAAAGCACTTGGCAAAACGCGTTTTGCAAAAAAACTCTCGAAATGTTATACTATACAAGCGTCCGAATCTTTTTCCTGCTTAATAGGAAAATTTTCTGGAGAAAACCGCTCATCCATTAGAGCAATAACCTTAAACATTTCGTGTCTTTTTGTGCCTTTCGTGGTGAAAAAGACATTTTGGAGATTTGATTTGCCATACAAACATGTAAAAATAGTCGGTACCGGCTCCTACCTCCCCGAACGTGTAGTCACAAATGATGACTTGTCCAAAAACCTCGATACCAGTGATGAGTGGATTTTCTCGCATACTGGAATCCGGCAACGACACATTGCCGATGATTCTCAAGCCCCTGTCGATATGGCTTTCGAGGCTTCCCGAAAAGCCTTGGCCGATGCCGGCATCGGGGCGGATGAACTCGGGTTGATCCTGCTCTCCACTTGTACGGGGGACTACAACTATCTGCCTTCCTCGGCCTGCCTGCTGCAACACCGTCTCGGTGCAACAACTGCGGCGGCCTTCGATCTGCTGGCAGCCTGTTCCGGCTTTGTCTATGCCTTGGAAATGGCCCGTTGCTGGGCAATCTGCAATCAAAGGCCAGTTCTGATTGTAGCCAACGAGATGCTCTCACGCATTACGGACTGGGAGAGCCGGGAAACCTGCATCCTCTTCGGCGATGGCGCCGCTGCGGTCGTTCTGACCCCATCCCGGGAAAAGGGTCTTCTCTACAGCTACCTACGTGCTGACGGGGAAAATTCACACCTACTCTACGTTGATGGCGCCAGCCGCCTGCCACGCAGTCGGGAACCGGTTGCTCCATCGTATGTCCAGATGCAGGGACGCACAACGTTCAGTGTCGCCGTGAGGTGTCTCGAACAAGTCGTCCTTAAAATTCTGAAGGATAACGAACTGCATATCAGCGACATTGCCCATATCGTTCCGCATCAGGCCAATATGAGAATCCTGGAAACCCTGGCCAGACGCCTGGACATCCCGATCACACGCATGCACGCCAATATCGACCAAGTCGCAAATACCTCTTCTGCCTCGATCCCTATCCTTCTTGATGAACTCCGGGAACAAGGAAAACTGAAGCCGGACGAACTGATCATGACCATCGCTTTCGGAGGCGGCCTGACTTACGGCGGCAACCTGATCCGCTGGCAACCGACAGCATAATTTGGACGATGAAGAAATTTGCAGGCATTTTACTTCGCTGGCTGTGTGTACCGGTCTTTCTGCTGCTGACCTATGCATTGGTCTGGGCGGAACTCGAAGCGGCAGTTTTTTTCCCGAAAGATCATCTAACCTGGTTTTTTGCCGGTGGATTCCTGCTCGGGTCAGCCCTCTTCACCATGGTCAGCCGCATGACTCCGCTCTATGTCTTCGGTCATGAAACCACACATTGGATCATGGCCAAGCTCTTCCGCAAAGAAACCGGCAAGTTCCGCTGCGGGGGCAGCAGCGGATATGTCGAAATCAAGGCCCCCAATGTCTGGATCATCCTGGCGCCGTATTTCGTCCCCTTCTATTTCCTGCTTTTCACTGGAATATGGGGACTGCTCGATCTGATTTTCCCGGGTGCCCTGGTGCCGCTTCATCCATGGCTTGCCGGCCTGCTGGGACTGTCTTACTCCTATCACCTGGTTTTGACGTTCATCGCGCTGAGCAAGGGACAAGCCGACCTGAAACACAAGGGAAAAGTCTTTTCCCTGACCCTGATCCTGGTCATGAACGCTCTTTTCTTCTTCCTGGCAACCCTCACTGTCACCAGACAATGGAAACATGGCCTCTACAGCCTATCGAGCAAAATCCTGCTGCTACTGCAAAACCTGATCATCGAACCGCTGAAAAACCTGTTTTGAGCAAGCAGCGAGAATGCTAGGATTTTTTAACAACGAACCACACGAAAAGGCACGAAAATTTTTATAGGGGTTGTTGCTTTTTCCGTTATTACTTGCTCAAAACTTGATTTCGATGAGCTGGAAGTTTTCTGGCAGGACACTTGGTGTGATTACGGAGGATGAATGCGGTATTGGTGCCTGTGTCAGTGCGGAGTGAGCAGCCTTGACTGTTGACGGCAACTTTATTTCCACCTGCTTTACTTCTTTTGTATAGTTGGCGACCAGCATAAGCCACTTTTCACCCTGCCTGTAGCAGCAGGCGTAGATTTTGTCCGGCAGTGTGATGTCAAGCTTTTCTTCCATGTCGTAGAATGGAATGAATTCCGCATTCACTGTATCGAATGCTTCATAGGCCTGCTGGATGCGCAGTTGCTTGCGCGCATTGTCGCGGCGACCGGTTATCGAGTGAGGCCAATTGCTCGTTCCGACAAGCAGTCCCGTCATTTGATGGAGCGCTGAGAACATATGGTCGCTGGCACCGAGCAGGACTACCTGCGGTCCCCATGGCGCTGAATTGAAACGCAGACGCGCTGTGTTCATATCGTAGTAGTTTTCATGTTCACCAGTGTAGATCAGGTCAGAGAATGAAGTCGTCATCATCGGCAAGGTGAAAGAAATGTGGTTGACCACGACATTGTCCTTATTATCTTTCTTGACGAACTTGTAGATTCTCTTGAAGTTGTCGCGTGCGGCAAAGAATGGCCAGGACGGTCTGCGGTTGCCCTTTGCGTCCGTCCACCCGGCACCATGAAACGCATTTGTGGATGCATGTACTGCGACCCCGCCATCAGTATATATGCCATTGAATCCGTACATTTTAAAGGCGTCTTCAAGACCGGCGATAAGATAGTCTGCCCATCCTTTGGCAGCCATTGACGTTGTCAGCATGTTGTGCCCCGCCGGCGGAGCATAAGGCAGCATATTGACAGGCTCGACCTGCCATTCCGCTCGGAACTGGTCTGCCAACGGAGACGGATAGTGAATCGCCGGGTAGATGCAGTACGCGATGAATTTGTAGTTGTTCGCATGCGCTTCCTTTGCGATTTTGTCAACGCGTGGATTTAGCGGATGGAAGTAGTCCGGCGGCCAGAGATATTCTCCTGTTGGCGAATGGCCATCAGTATGCCATTTCCATATCAGTTCGATTTCAGCTTTGAATATTTCCTTGCGGCGTTTTGCATCCGACATTGGCTTTTCGCTGTAGAGTGACAAGCCTTTTCCGAAAGCGCCCTCGATGAATCTGCTTCCTGATGAGGCTTCTCCGCCAGCGGCAGTGAGCATCGAGAATCCGTCAGGCACGAATGATTCGTCCAAATGATCGATTAACAGAGTATCCGCATCTGCTTTTCTGGGCGCTGTCGGTACCGTTTCTGCTCGCATGGATTTAGAGATTCTGACTTCGTCGATGAGCATATCGGATGAATTGCTTCTCCATGCCTGACAGCCGCCGATGACGAGATGCCCATTTTCCATGGCATTCGTGAAGATGGGCACTTCTTTTTCATCAAGTTCGTATTCCAGTATTTTCCGACCATCGTACAGCAATGTGATGGTTCCGTTATTCCATGCGACAGCCACATTCCTGAACACATCCTGCCCACCTTCGACAGTTCCGGTTGCAAGAACCTTGTTTCCGCGTATAAATGAAATCTGACCATTTCGGTTTGCGAAAAATGAGAAAGGCGAAATATTCTGAGCAGGCAGGAACTGGAAGAATTCGGTTGCCGGATATCCGAGCGAATATTCCCTTTTCATCATGAACTCGATGCATCCGGACTTGCGTGCAGCCTCAGGCACCCTGTACATCAGAGTCTCGCCGTAGCTGTACATCGCGGGACCGGCGCCGTGCTTCGCATTTGCGAATGGGTTATTGGTATTGGCCGGGCGCACAGGAGTCGGCATCATGCCGAAAGTCAGCGTGATGGGCTCGGTCAGGGAAATAGGCGAATTGATCACTTCATAATGCCAGATTGTACTGTCGCCCCGTGGCAGGATCGTAATGGCCTTGCTGTTTGACGGTGTCCAATACTGTTCGCTTTCGTAGAATATAGCCATGCCGCCGCGTTCATTTCCAACCCAGTTGTAAGGGCTGAACGGCTTTTCCATCTTGGCGGTGATGGGGAGTGCTGCCATGCCGGAGCCATCTCCGCTCATGAGAAATTTACCCCATTCTTTCTTCAGCGGGAAATCAAGGAAAAAGCTGTTGATGGTTCCGCCCTTTGCTGGAGGAGTAATGGTGATGTCGCAGCGGGCGCATCCATCAAATTCAACTTTATAGTCAAGATTGACAGTATACCCCGCTACATTTTTCTTTGCGTGGAAAGTGATCTGGTCATCGAATACGTCTTCGGATTCAATAACCATGTCATGCAGCTGAATCGTCTGGCTACCCGCAAGTTTCAGTGACAGCTGAGGAGCACTGGCGAAAAGCTGTGTTTTCCCATTTTGGATTTGCTGCGGGAATGCCTTTCCGTTGAAATGGAACGTCCTGTTCCAGACAGACAGCCGCTGCCTGTCGCCTGTTACAGGCGTCCACGGATAAGGCACTGTGTGGTCTATGCCGATCTGATTGTCAAACCAGGCCGGCTTCGGAAATATTTCCAGTGAGCGCCGAGTTGTATCCAACACCTTTCCATCGGCATCCTTCAGTTCGAAAAGGATCGTATATTTTCCCGGCGAGCGCGATTTTGTGCTGAAGGGAAACCTCATCGTCTCTTTCAGTCTTGTTTCCTGATGGAATCCGAGTGATCTTCCGCTTTCGTCCAGAAGGGATACTCGTGCCATTTTAGCGCCTTTGACAGCACCTTCGGCAACGCGCATTTTAGCCATGGCAGTTTCCCAATAAGCATAATGTGTGACTTCTGTCACCACGCGAGGGGCAACCCTGCATGAAACAACCCTGCGCAAAAGATTGTTGTCGTCAGCATCATATGCGCAGAGTTCGAGGCGATAGACCCCGGGCGCCACTTCAGGTGCCTGATACAAGGCCGTGTCGGTGTCAGCAAATCTGAACTCGAAGGTGTCTATCTTGGTTCCTTGCGGATTGAAGAGGCGTTCTCTTGTATAGACAACCGGTTGCCTGTCGCCCGGCTTGAAGATCGTGACCACCGGCTGCATGGCCGCTCCGGACGTGAATTTCTCTATGCCGACTGCCTGACTTTTGCCAGTAAAGTAGAACTCGCCGAAGGTTGACTCGTCATTGTAGTTCTGCGCTTGGAACAGACTGATCCCATTTCCGAGGTTGCCGGCCCGGTCAACACAGAAGTTCCCTTTCCATATATCGCCCGGCGCAGGCTTTCCGCCGATTGCAGCGAATGGCAAGAATGCCTCAAACTGCCATATGTTTCCCTTGGATGCAACGGCCTGTTTCCATTCCGGATCATACAGCGTCGAGTCGGCGGAATGTTTTCCTGGAGTTTCCAGGCTGTCATAGATAAAACCGTTGCAGTTGATCATGAAAATACGAAATTTGTCGCCTTTTTGGCGCTGGAAGCGGAATTCCACCGCATCATCCAGGTATATCTGCCCATCCCGCTTGCTGCAACTGGCGCGCGGCATGGTCCCAGCCATGGCTGGAATGATTCCTGCGATATAAATGCCATTTCCAGTCATGCCAATGTACATGACAGGCTGTTCTGTTGCGACATCCTTCGTGGTAAAGCCATTGATGAATCCGGTGATTGGTGCGCAGCGCTTCCAGAAATCCTCAGTGATTTCACCATCAATGTCAGGTATGCTTCCCGAGACAGTCGGAATGCTAATGCGCTCCGGAGTACTGTCATTTGACTGAATGTCAATATTCTTGACGGTGTATCTGCTCTCCTTGTCAGCATTGCCTATTATCAGGTCCATTTGAACGTCCTCCACGTTTCCGAAAAGATGTTCCTGGTCGCTGGGTTTCGTACTGGGATTGCCATTGATCAGCGTTTTGATTGCATTGCCGTAGGATACTTCCACATGATAAAATTCATCTTTCTTGAAATTGAATCTATGGTCAGTGTACTGGTAAATTTTATGCCCCTCGCCGAATACAGCCACGCACATCCTAGGGGCAGTGTCAAAAATAAAATAAATGTTCAGGTACAGCCCGTCCTGACGTCGGATCGTAATAAGAGATTGACCGGTAAGAGGATTGTCCTTGTAGTTGGCTGACACTTCCCCAGTATCAAAGTCAAATCGGATATCAAACGATATCTTGCCGTTGTCTGTACCTACTTTAAAGTCCGGATACAAAATCTGGGCATTCTTACGCATAATGGCAGTATTGCCCTCGATGGTCACAGAACCGCTGGATTTGCCTTCTTTTAGGTTAAGCGGAACGGCCATCAGAATACTGCTGAAAGCGCACACTGCAAGAAAAAGAACCTTTTTTGTCATGTCCCTGCCTCTCCGGTTTATGCCTGGAATACTAAATCAGGTAATTTCAACATAATGTAACTTGGGCTGGTGCCTACAACCCTTTTTTAAACAACGAAAAGACACGAAAATTTTTTTAGGGTTGCTGCTTTGACGGATGAGTCTGCTCTGGCGAAATTCCTGTGTGCCAAGGTCGGCTTTACGCAATTGCGTCGGAGGCATCCAACGCCGGAGGCGTAGCACCATGAGTAACCCCAGGTGAAGCGAAGCGGAACCTGGGGCATGGCATCCCACCACCACCAAAGCCTCGGAGAGGCGGCACATGAACCGGTGCCAACAATGCGCGCTGGAAGCAATGGGAAAACGTTGGCTTGCGCGTCTTTATTTGCCGCCGCACATCCAAGCTGCGACAGCGCCGCCTCGATGCGGCGTAATGGTTTTGGGTGGGTTCCGACCCCAGGTTCCGCAGTGCTCCGCACAGCTTCACCT
>JAPXLT010000236.1:0-7596 GCA_033809415.1 Lentisphaeria bacterium | reverse complement strand
CCCTGCACCCTGCCCCCTGCACCCTGCCACCTGCACCCTGCCCCCTGCACCCTGCACCCTGCCACCTGCCACCTGCACCCTGCCACCTGCACCCTAATCATGTCAGATATTTTACCAAACAACCAAGTTCTGCAATTTCCTTTAGTTTGGCACGCCCGCCTGATTGTCCTTGCTGAAGTCGCCGGCACCCGGGAGGGTATCGAACAAACTTTCGCCGCCTTGGGCTTAACTTTATCCGATCTGACGCAAGGCAGTATCTCTTCCAGCGGACGCTATTGCACTTGGCAGATCAGTGCAAATATTCCCGATCTCGGCCTGTTCCGAGCAGTCAGCAAAGCGCTTGCCGAGTTGCCAGGAGTGAAAATGTTGCTCTGAGGGAGTATATTATGTTTTTTCCGGGTACCCCGGTATTGTCCCGCAGGATATCTTTTATTCAGGAGAATTTGGCATGGATTATGTGGCTCAGTTGAAGAATTTGCCGAAAGAGCATGAATTCTTCGTCGGTTATGACAGCGATGGCTGCATTTTCGACACGATGGAGATCAAGCAGAAAGAGTGTTTCTGCCCGGCTTTCATCAAGCATTTCAACATGCAGGCGGCCAGCAAGTATGCCCGTGAGGTATGGCTGTTTGTCAATCTGTATTCCAAGACTCGCGGCTGCAATCGTTATCTGGCAGTTCAGCGGGCATTGAAACTGATTCAGCAATGGTCAGTTTTCGCTGCCCGCGGCGTTTCCGTCAGCAACATCCCCTCGCTCGATGCTTGGATCGCTGCTGAAAATAAACTCGGCATTCCGACTTTGAAAGCCAAAGTTGAAGCCACGAAGGATCCGGCTCTGACGAAGATCCTAGCCTGGTCGATGGAAGTCGATGCCCGTATCAAGGACATGGTTTTCGGCGTTCCACCCTTCCCCGGCGTGCGCGAAAGCCTCGAGAAAATCCATAAATCGGCCGATACGATCGTTGTCAGCCAGACTCCCATCGAGGCGCTCGTTCGCGAATGGAAAGAACACAGCATTGACCATCTGGTGAATTTCATTGCCGGGCAGGAAGCCGGCACCAAGACGGAACATCTTGCATTTGCCGCAAAAGACAAATATCCTCCCGAGAAGATTCTGATGGTTGGCGATGCGCCTGGCGACTACAAGGCCGCCAAAGCCAACAACGCCCTCTTCTTCCCGATTATACCTGGCGAAGAAGAAAAGTACTGGCAGGAATTCCTCGAGGAAGGCATTGAGCGCTTCTTCAATGGCACCTTTGCCGGCGCCTATCAGCAGCAACTGCTTGATGAGTTTGACCGCGCCCTGCCGGAAAATCCGGCTTGGCAAAAAGCCTGATTTTTTCAGCTGATAAACACCTCAGAAACAGAAGGAAAAAGAACGATGCAAAATGCAGCAGATATCGGTTTGATCGGCCTCGCAGTCATGGGCGAAAATCTGATTTTGAACATGGAAAGCAAGGGTTTTACGGTGGCCTGCTACAACCGCACAGTCAGCAAGGTCGATGATTTTATAGCTGGTCGCGCCGCAGGCAAAAAAATTATCGGAGCACACAGTGTCAAGGAGCTGATTGCCAGCCTGAAACGCCCCCGTAAAGTGATGCTGATGGTCAAAGCCGGCCAGCCTGTCGATGACTTCATCGAGATACTGATCCCCGAACTCGAACCCGGCGATATCATCATCGACGGTGGAAATAGCCACTTCCCGGACACGACCCGCCGTACCAAATACCTCGAAAGCAAAGGCTTGCTCTATATTGGCACAGGCGTCTCCGGCGGCGAGGAAGGCGCTTTGAACGGTCCCAGCATGATGCCTGGCGGCTCACCGGCTGCCTGGCCGCATGTCAAGGAAATTTTCCAGACCATCTGTGCACATACGGATTCCGGCGAGCCCTGCTGTGACTGGGTTGGCGAAAATGGCGCCGGCCACTTTGTCAAGATGGTGCACAACGGCATTGAATATGGTGACATGCAGATGATCTGCGAGACTTATCATATGATGAAGGCCATCGGCATGAGCAACAGTGAAATGCAGAAAGTCTTCGCCGAATGGAACGAAAACGAACTATCGAGCTACCTGATCGAAATCACCCGCGACATCCTTGGTTACAAAGATGAAGAGGGCAATGAAGTCGTCGACCTTATCCTTGATGCTGCCGGCCAGAAAGGCACCGGCAAATGGACAGCCATCGCCGCCCTGGATACCGGCATGCCGCTGACCCTGATCGGTGAAGCTGTCTTCGCCCGTTGCCTGTCCGCCATCAAAGAAGAACGCGTCACTGCCAGCAAACTGCTGAAGGGGAAAGTTTCCGCATTCAGCGGCGACCGCAAACAGATGGTGGATGATCTGCGCATCGCCTTGTATGCATCGAAAATCATTTCGTACGCGCAAGGATATCAGCTGATGATGGCCGCTGCCAAAGAATACGGCTGGAAACTGAATTACGGCGGCATCGCGCTGATGTGGCGCGGCGGCTGCATCATCCGCTCACGCTTCCTGGGCAAGATCAAAGAAGCCTTTGACAAAGACCCCGAGCTGAAAAACCTGCTGCTCGATCCCTTCTTCAAGGACGTCATGGACCGCTCCCAGACCGCTTGGCGCAGAGTTGCCTGCGCTGCAATCAACATGGGTATCCCGATGCCTTGTATCAACGCCGCGCTAAGCTATTTCGACGGCTACCGCTGCGCCCGCCTGCCCGCCAACCTGCTGCAAGCGCAACGCGACTACTTCGGCGCACACACCTACGAGCGCGTCGATAAACCCCGAGGCGAATTCTTCCATACCAACTGGACCGGAAAAGGCGGCACCACTACCGCTAACACCTACATCGCCTAATCCACAACCGCCCTTAAACATGCCCCGTAATAGGGCAGTAAACCGGGTGACAACGGGATTTTTTACAACAAAAGACAAAAACTGACTTGGCGCGGACTGATCGCCCGCAACCCACACGGACTTTACACGGACGGGACACGGACTTTACACGGACGGGACACGGACTTTACACGGACGGGACACGGACGGGACACGGACAACAAATCCGACTGATCAGTCGGAGAAACCAATAGGCCAGATCACAAATCCGCGTGCAATCTCATCCGTCAAAGCGGCAACCCTATAAAAATTTTCGTGGCTGTTTGTGTGGTTCGTGGTTAAAAAATGGGTTGTGGGCGCCAGCCCACCCCAAGTCTTTTTCGGGTTTTCCGTTGTTCAAAAAGAACTGGTTTGCCAATCCGGGCATGGGGCATTATATTATTTGACTTGTTTTTGAATTGAAATTCATTCGATAAGGAAAGACTCTGAACATGAAACGGACTTACCAGCCCCATAATATTCCCCGCAAACGGAAATTCGGTTTTCGCGCCAGGATGGCCACCCGGCACGGGCGCAAGATTTTGGCAAACCGTCGTCGCAAAGGTCGCAAGCGTCTGGCCGCGTGAGTTTTGTGCTGCGGCACGACGACAGGCATCCAGCGCCCTACCGGTATTCCTCTGTCTTCATGTCTGAACCCACGGCAAGCAACAAGAAGCAAAAGAGTTCTGCATTTGGCACGCAGGCCCGGTTGTCTTGTTTTCACGATCTGCAACTGGTCAAAAACAATGGGGTCAGCCAAACCGGAAAATTCTGCATTGTTGTAGCATTGAAAACGCCACCTGATGGTCAACGTAGGGTGGCGTTTTTAATTTCACGGCGATATGACCGCCTGGCGGTAAGGCGCAACCGGGCTCGGCGCCTGTTCCGGGAAGTCTTCCGCCAGATTTACGAGGAACTTGCCCCCGTCTGGATGCTGATGATTCCACGACGTAAAATGGGCGGTGCGAAAATGCCGGAAGTGCTGGACGAAGTCCGGCAAATGGCGGGACGCCTGCAACTTTGGAAAACATAAGTCATTGTCTGCGGGATAATGAATATTTTTCAGAAAATTCTGCTTTGGCTGATTGATTTTTACCGTCGCTGGCTGCGTCTGCTGAAGCCTGCCTGTTGCCGGTTCCAACCGAGCTGTTCGGAATACGCCCGCCAGGCAGTCATCCATTGCGGCGCTTTTCGCGGAATCCTGCTGAGTCTCTGGCGCCTGATGCGATGTCACCCCTTTTATCATGGTCCGGTATATGATCCCGTACCTGGAACCGATACGGACAAGCAGCCCGGGGTGGATTAACCTTTTTTAACAACGAAAAGAAACGAAAAGACACGAAATGAATGAGCAAGAAAAATATGATCCGGTTACCCTTGCCGGCGTCACTGCCTGCATCATCGCCTTTCTGCTGATCATTTGGTACAATGCCAAACACACACCACCGCCACCACAACAGCAGCCAGCGCCAGTGATCTCGTCCACGTCAACGGACGGAAACGGTGTCGCACCTGAACAAATCCCGCAGGAGACAAAGAACCTGCCCTTGCTCAGCGGTGTGCAGCCGGCAACTCCTGCCGGCGTCTCGACTACCTATAACCCGCTGCAAGCGGCTCCCCTGCCGCAACAGGAGCCGCTCTTGCTCGAAATCCCCGGAACGCTCGAAGCCCGGCTCGATCCTGCCGGCGGCGGAATCACCAGTGTTCGACTAGAAAAGCATCTACTGCACAAGGGGCATGACGAAAAGGACAACGGCCAAAAGGTTGTCCTCGGGCATTATGATTATCCATTCCTGGCTTTGAACAGCAACGCCGCGGGATGGAACCTGCTGCCCGGCGAAGCCGTCCGAGGCAGCGATTCTGTTGTCCGCCTTTCCCGCGCCAGCAGTGATGGTAATTTTCTGGTGACGGAAACTTGGAGTCCGGTTGCCGGTTCGGAATATGAATTCAACTATCAGGTTACCGTCAAGAACCAGACTCAGGCACCGTTGACAGTATCCCAGTTGCGCCTGGAAAGCGGCGCTTTGCCTGCGGCCCTCTCCACCAAGCGCAAATCCCGCATGGGGGAGTTATTCGGCGGCATTGCCTTTGCTGACATCTCGTCAGGAGGGAAGGTATATACCATGAAGATGAAGGCACTCAGCAAGAAGATGACGCCTGAAAAACAGGCAGGTCTTGCGGCAACTCCGGCGTCCTGGATAGCAGTGCATTCTAAATATTTTCTCTTCTACGTGCGTCTTAACAATGGTGATCGGTTCAGCGGCCTCGAGGCCAATACGGTGCCCGGGATGATCGGAGGTCTTGTCAGCAGCAATGAATCGCCCAGAATGCATGCGAGGGGGATTCTGCCCGCAGTCAGCTTGGGCGCCGACCAGGAGGTCACCTGGCAGTTCAGCGCCTACAGCGGTCCGAAAGACATTCGCCGCCTGCACGCCATTGGCGGCGGCCTTGATAAGATCATGGAGATGGATCGCTTCTTTTTCTGGAATTTTTCCTGGATGGGGTGGCTGAGCCGGATTCTGCTGGCCGGCATGGTTTGGATCAGCCAGCTGTTTCCGCCCAGCATTGGCTACGGCATGGGCATTGTCGGGGTGACGCTGGTAGTCAAGCTGCTGTTTTGGCCGCTGAACTACCGCAGCACCGTCTCGATGCGGAAAATGTCGGCGCTGAATCCGGAATTGAAGAAACTTCGTGAGAAGTACAAGGACGATCCGCAGAAGATGTACCGCAAGCAGCAGGAGCTGTTCAAGGCGAACAAAGTCAGCCAGCTTGGCGGCTGCCTGCCGATGCTCTTCCAGATTCCAGTCTTTTTCGCTTTGTTCAACACCTTCCGCAATGCCATCGAGCTGCGCCATGCCGGCTTTCTCTGGGCAGTCGATTTGTCCATGCCCGATGATCTTTTCTTCACCTTGTTCGGGCTGCCCATCCGCCCGTTGGCATTGCTGATGGGGGGCACGATGTATCTGCAGCAGAGCCTGACACCCTCTTCGGACCCCAACCAGGCAAAAATGATGAATATGATGTCGATTGTATTCATCTTCATGTTTTATGGCATGCCCTCCGCCCTGACTTTGTATATGACCGTCAACCAGCTGCTGTCCATCGTACAGATGCTGGTGATCCGGCGGATGGAAGACAAGAAAGGTCAAGCCGCCATCGTCATCCCCTGATGGCATCCTCGATAAAGAATTCTGCAAGCACGGAGAAGACAAGATCATGATGAAACCGGACGAACTGGAAACAAAAGCAACGACCACGTTGGCAAAAATGGTAGAGCTTCTGGGAATCAATGCCGAAGTCAGCACCGGTGTGATTGAGGAGGACCGCCTGAAACTCTGTTTGAGTTCCGATGAAGCCGGTCGCCTGATCGGGCGCAAAGGGCAGAGTCTCGAGAGCCTCGAGTTGCTGTTGAATCGGATCTTGAAATGCGCCGACGAGGACAATCCCTGGGTGCCTGTCGAGGTCGATGGCTATTCCACCGGGCGCACTGGCGGTGACGGTCCCCGTCACCGCGGTGAGAACGTCGATAAGGCGCGTTTTGAATGCCTGGCCAGTGATACGGCAAAGGAAGTTAAACTCTGGCAGAAAGAAAAGAAAATCGGTCCGTTCTCACCGGCAGAACGTCGCATCATTCACCTAACCCTGAAGGATGACGAAGAAGTGCTGACCGAAAGCGAACCCGTCCCCGGCGAAACCGGACGGAAATACGTCATCGTCCGCCTGAAAAATTCCTGATACCTTCGAGCCACAACCTATTTTTTAACCACGAACCACACGAAAAGGCACGAAAATTTTTATAGGGGTTGTTGCTTTGACGGATAAGCCTGCATGCGGTTTAAAAAGTAGCGCAACCGTCCCGGTTGTGATTGATGTTTGCCCTCCCACGCTCGAATGCCGCATGTACAAGAGGAGATAATGCTATGCCTTTTTCTCCGGACATTTTATTGCAATATTATGAGCGGATGCATCTGATCCGTTTTTTCGAGCAGAAGCTCGGCGAACTTTTTGCTCAGGGTCTGCTCGGGGGCACCTCGCATTTCTGTATTGGCCAGGAAGCTTGTGCGGTCGGTGTGCTTAGTGCCGCCCGACCGGACGACTGGGTGATTTCCAACCACCGCGGGCACGGTCATCTGCTAGCTCGCGGACTCGATCCCGACCGCGTCATGGGCGAACTGCTTGGCAAGCTCAATGGTTATTGCGGTGGGCGTGGCGGTTCGCAACACCTCTGCAGCATGGAAGATTATTTTCTTGGCACCAACGGCATCACCGGCGGCGGCATCCCGATCGGTACCGGAGCCGCCCTGGCACTGAAATATCGCGGTGAAACAAAAGTCGCCATCGTCTTTTTTGGCGATGGTGCCAGCAACCAGGGGACGTTCCACGAAAGCCTGAATATGGCCTCCCTATGGAAGTTGCCAGTCCTTTATGTCTGCGAAAACAATCGCTACGGCATGAGCAACCCAGTCGAAAAGGCCTGCGCCGGCGGCAGCATCGCCGCCAGGGCAGACGCCTACTGCATCCCAGCCGCCACTGCTGACGGCCTTAAAGTCTGCGAAGTCGCCAAGGCAACCACTGACGCCCTGGATAAAATTCGCTCGGGAGGCGGACCTTTTCTTCTGGAATTACAGACTTACCGCTTTTGTGGACACTCGAAAAATGAACCTCGGGTTTATCGCAGCCGTGCCGAGGAAGAGCAGATGCAGGCGAGGGACTGCATGCTGGATTGCCGCCAGGAACTGCTGCGA
>JAPXLT010000235.1:0-7609 GCA_033809415.1 Lentisphaeria bacterium | reverse complement strand
CGCCAGGCAAACTGCGGGGAAAAACGGAAGCACAACAAGTTATCCGCTGCTTGCCCCCCCAACTTGTCTATAAACTATAAGGGGGGACTGACCCATTACGTGCAGGGGGCAGGGGGCAGGGGGCAGGGGGCAGGGGTGCAGGGTGGACGAGACCGTCGTCCACACCGTCCACACCGTCCGCACCGTCCACACCGTCCACACCGTCCACACCGTCCGCACCGTCCACACCGTCCGCAGACTGACATCTTACGAAACCGCAACGATACTGGCAACGATACTCAGCTATTTTCCTGAAACCGGTTTTCAAAAACCGGTAAGGCATTTACATTATGTTATTATGTCTTTTGTGCCTGCATTCACCATTCAATGAAAGAAATCATCATGAACGACTGGGAAAATCCGCGTCTTACCGGTATCAATAAAATTCCAGCCCATAGCATGCTGGTGCCCTTTTCCAACAAAGTAGATGCATTGAACGGGGAAAGAACCTTATCCCCATATTTCAAGTTGCTGAACGGCGCCTGGAGATTCCAACTCTTCCCCAGACCCGGCGCAGTCCCGGAAGGATTTTATCAGCCGGATTTTGACGGTTGCGACTGGGAAGCAATCATGGTGCCGAGCAACTGGCAGATCGAAGGCTTCGGCAAACCGCAATATACTAATAGCAATTATCCCTTTCCTGTGGACCCTCCCCGCGTGCCCAGTGAAAACCCAACAGGTTGCTACCTGCATGATTTCAACCTGGATGACTCCTGGAAGGGACGCCGACTGATACTGAAATTTGCCGGAGTGGATTCGTTTTTCTACCTGTGGGTCAACGGAAAACTCGCCGGCATGAGCAAAGGCAGCCGCAATGCTGCGGAATTTGAAATCAGCTCTTTGGCTAAAGCTGGCATCAACCGCCTGGCTGTCCAGGTCATGCAATGGTCTGACGGCACCTATCTCGAAGATCAGGACATGTGGTGGCTCAGCGGCATTTTTCGGGATGTCAGTATCACGGCAATTCCGCAGCAGGATATTTTCGACGTTTTCGCCAAAGCCAGCCTAGATGAACAAAACCAGGGAAATTTGCAAGTCGAAACCGTCCTTGGCAACTTCGGCAACAGCATTCGGGCCGGTTCCCTCGAAATCGAAATCTTCTCGCCGGAGAGAACCTCCCTGCTTGAAGCACCCCTCTGCGAAAAATTCCGCAATCTGAAACCGGAAAACCAATGCGTCCTGAAATTTCAGGCGCAGATTCCATCGGTCAGTCCCTGGAGTGCGGAAACCCCAACGCTTTACACGCTGTTGTTTACCTTGAAAAACCAGCGTGGGGATGTCATCGAGTACAAAAGTCTAAAAGTCGGCTTCCGCAACATCTCGATCAGCAATGGGAACCTGCTGGTGAACGGGGTTCCCGTCATGCTGCGTGGGGTCAATCGCCATGATTTCAATACCGATCTCGGGCGGGCATTGTCCTACGATGCCATGCTCGACGATATTCTGCTAATGAAACGGCATAATGTCAATGCTGTTCGCACCTCGCATTATCCCAACGATTCCAGATTCTATGAACTTTGTGACCAGTATGGACTCTATGTCGTAGCGGAAGCCGATCTGGAAACCCATGGTTTCGGATACGAAAAAGGAAGCATGCCGGCATCCTGGCCGGAATGGGAAGATGCTTTTGTTGATCGCATGACCCGCATGGTTGAAGCCCTTAAAAATCATGCCAGCATCATCATCTGGTCGTTAGGCAACGAAGCCGGCTATGATATCAACCACCAGAAAATGATGGAATGGACCCGGCAGCGCGATCCAAGCAGGCCCATCCATTATGAACGTGAAACCGACTATCAGGAAGTTGATTTTATCAGCCCGATGTACGCCACTCCGGAAAGATGTCGGGAAATGCTCGATCAGTTCCCCAAAGACAAGCCGTTTTTCCTCTGCGAATATGCTCATGCCATGGGCAATGGGCCTGGCGGCCTTGAAGATTACTGGCAGATGTTTTATGCGCATTCCCGCATGCAGGGCGGCTTCGTCTGGGAATGGTGCGACCATGGAATCCGAACCGCAACGCCCGACGGAAAACCATTCTTTGCATACGGCGGGGATTTCGGCGAATACCCCCATGACGGCAATTTCATAACCGACGGCCTCGTATTCCCAGACAAGACCCCGTCACCCGGCTTGCTCGAGTTGAAAAAAGTCCTCGCGCCGGTGCGCCTGGAAGCCTTGGACCTCAAAAAAGGTCTTGTGAAAATCACCAATCACTATGATTTTCTCAGTCTTGCACATTTGCACATCACTTGGAGCTTGAGTGAAAACGGGAAACCCTTGCAAAGCGGCACCTTGCCGCCGCAGGAACTGCTCGCCAAGCAATCTGCCACCTTGAAAATTCCATTCCGCCTGCCAAGCGTACCCACTCCTGGTGCAGAATACTTCCTGAATATCAGCTTCCTGCTGGGAACCGACACGCTGTGGGCACGCTGCGGCCATGAAATTGCCTGGGGGCAATTCCAAGTTCCATGCAAAAACAAGGCAAGGGAAAGGCACTCGGCATGTTCTGCGGAAACCAGTTATCAGGAAGACAACGAAAAAATCTTCCTCTACAACAGTGATGTCCTAGTGGAATTTGATAAAGGGCTAGGTACTATCACGGCACTGGAACGCGCCGGAAGACCGTTACTGCTGCGCGGCCCGAAACTCAATCTCTGGAGAGCACCCACCGACAATGACCGCGGCGGTGGGAGCTATTCCTTTGAAACAATCTGGAAAAAGGCCGGCTATGATCATCTCACAGAACGCGTCGATGACATCGCATTCTCCCACGATGGCAATTCCGGGGCAGTGCAAATCGACGTGCTCACCAGGGTCGCCCCGCCCATCTTGAGAACAGGCATTGCCTGCCAATACAGTTACACGTTTTTTCCGGACGGCACCCTCCATGTCAAACTGCAAGGAACCCCGGATGCGAACATGCCGCATTTCCCGCGCCTGGGCGTGCAGTTGCTGCTGCCGGAAGACCTTGCCACAGTCATCTGGTACGGGCTGGGTCCCGGCGAATCCTATCCGGATTCCAGAACTGCACAACGGGTCGGACTCTACAAAACCGGCGTTGATCAGCTTTATACGCGATACGTCTTCCCGCAAGAAAATGGCAATCGCAGCGAAGTGCGTCGAGTCGCTTTCCATGACCTGCATCAGGCCGGACTCCTCTTTGCGGCGGACCCCCTTCTGAACTTCAGCGCGCATCGCTTCAGCCCGGAAGAACTCACCGCCGCTAAACATCCACATGAACTGCGCGAACGCGATGACATTGTACTGCATCTGGATGCAAAGCAATGCGGCCTGGGTTCCGGTTCCTGCGGTCCGCAACCGCCGGAGCAGTATCGCATTCCTGCCGAGCCTTTTGCATTCTCTTTCCTCTGCAAGCCCCTGGTTCCCGGTGAACTCAACGACGCCTCCTTCTTCTCCCTGATCTGATCCGCCCCCACACACTCCTTCCTTAAGATTTTTTAACCACGAAATACACGAACAGACACGAAAATTTTTTCTATGGTTGTTGCTCTGATAGATGAAATGGCACGCGGATTCGCAGCCTGTCTGTTGCTTTCTCCGATTGATCAGTCGGATCGGTCGGATCGGCGATGTTGGGATTAGCCCTGAAGGCGCGACATAATCTCTGTCCATCGTCCATTGTCCATTCAGCAGTCCATTCTTGACCATTCAGTCCATCGTGTCCATTCTTGTCCCTGTCCATCGTCCATAAAAAATCTTTCACAAAAACAATTTTGGGCGCTCGTATACGAAAAATGTTGAGTTAAGAGTATTGCCCTGCACCCTGCACCCCGCACCCTGCACCCTGCCCTATGCCTGGAAAAGATGGAAAAGATGGAATTGAACGTCTGCTGACGCCTCAAGATATTACCCGGCTTGGGCATCTTGCCATCGGCTCCCGTTTTGTCGTTGAAGGTTCTCTGTCTGGTGTGCACCGCAGCCCGTTGAAAGGATTCAGCGTCGAATTTGCCGATCATCGGCAATATGTCCCTGGTGACGACCTAAAATATCTTGACTGGCGTGTTTTCGGGCGCAACGAGCGTCTGTATGTCCGCCAGTATGAGGAAGAGACTAGTCTGCGTGTGCATCTGCTGGTCGATGCTTCCAGCTCGATGGCCTATGCCAGCAAAGACCTCAGCAAATATCAGTTTGCCTGCCGATGCGCCGCCTGCCTGGCCTATATTGTGATCCATCGTCAAGATCTTGCAGGACTGGCTTTGTTTGACAGCAAATGCCGCATGCTGTTTCCACCCCGCGGCGGAGCCGAACACCTCCGCCTTCTGTGCAATGCCATGGCCGACCGAACCCCATCCGAAAAGACCAGCTTCGGCAGCGCCCTGCATCAACTCGCCGAAAAATTCACCAAAAGGGCGCTGGTCGTCCTCTTCAGCGACCTTTTCGAAGAGCCGGACAATCTACGTTCGGTGCTGGCGCATTTCCGGCGAAAACGCCACGATGTCATCGTCTATCAAATCCTCGACCGCGAAGAACTCGATTTCTCTTTCCGTGATATCGGAGCCTTCGAGGACCTTGAAAGCGGCGAAAAAATCATTACCAATCCCAGGGAAATCCGTGCCGGATATCAAGTCGCCTTGCAGAATTTTCTGACAGAATGCCGAGGAATCTGTGCCGATCTCAATGTGGAACATGTTCTGGCTTTGAGTGATGAACCAGTACTTGACCTGATCCTCCGCCATCTGCATCAAAGAAGCTTGGCCGGACGATAAGTGGACAGTGTAGACAGGGTGGACTTTGTGGACTTTGTGGACTTTGTGGACTTTGTGGACTTTGTGGACGACGGCCTCGTCCAACCTGCCCCTGCACCCTGCACCCTGCACCCTGTACCCTGCCCCCTGCACCCTATCTATGACTGATCAGAATTCCAGTTCTCAAGAACCCGGAAATGCAGCGTTTCCTCCCGGTTTGCCTC
Source organism: Lentisphaeria bacterium (assembly GCA_033809415.1). Lineage (GTDB taxonomy): Bacteria > Verrucomicrobiota > Lentisphaeria > Oligosphaerales > Oligosphaeraceae > JAQVUB01. The sequence goes on along the minus strand of JAPXLT010000235.1, from coordinate 2,637 downwards.
GTCGGTCTCCGGTTTTTCATTCGCAGGATGTCTCACGAAAACCCGGTGTCTACGTTTTTCGCAATCAGGCCGGAGAAGTTATTTATGTTGGCAAGGCCAAGAATCTGCGCAACCGCATGCGCTCCTATTTCATGGCCTCGACGTTGCAGAAAAGCGATCCCAGACGGCGGGCGCTGATCCATAGCATTGCCTCCTATCAGACCTTTGAGGTCGAAAGCGAGTCGGAAGCTTTTTTGCTGGAATCGCAATTCATCAAGCAGTACCGTCCGCGATACAACGTGGAAATGCGTGATGACAAACGCTTCCTGCATATTTGCGTCGATCCCACCGAGACCTTCCCAAGGTTGCGCTTCGCACGGATTCGCCGTGACGATGCCTGTCTGTACTTCGGGCCGTTCCCGCAGACGACTTCGCTGCGGGAAACGGTACGTCTGCTGGAAATTCGTTTTGGATTGCGCAGTTGCAAACCCCGGAATCCGGATTTGGAAACCCGGCGGCACTGTCTCGAACATGTCATCCGTGACTGCTGCTCGCCATGTCTGGGGAACCTGACCCCTGCGGAGTACCAAGTCCGTCTGGATCAGGCTCTGGCTGTCCTCAGGGGCGAATCCCCCGCTGTCGAGCTGGCAAATGAAATTCAGCAGAAAATGAAGGAATACGCTGCCGACCTGAATTTTGAAGAAGCGGCTCGCATGCGCGATATTCTGGAACACCTCAAGACGGTACTCGAGCCAACCCGTCGTTTCATCAATCAGACCATCAGCCGGCGGATCGCAAATAGCAATCCCGAAGGCGTTGAAAGCCTGCAACAGGCGCTTGGAATGGAAAATCCACCGCTGTACATGGAGTGTTTCGACATGTCCAACATTTCCGGCAGCCTGGCCGTCGGCAGCATGGTCTGTTTCCGCAATGGGCGTCCTTCGACCTCCGAATACCGCCGCTACCGCATTCGCTCGACGGAAGCCGCCGATGATACCGCCTTCATGCGTGAAGTTCTCACCCGGCGATATTCCAGGTTGCTACGAGAAAAACTCCCCTTGCCGGATTTAGTCGTCCTTGATGGCGGTGCAGGGCAGCTGCATGTCGGCATGGAAGTCTTTCAGGAACTCGGCATGCCCTCGATTCCATTACTGGGTCTGGCCAAGCAGCATGAGTTGCTTTTTCTGCCTGGTGAGAAGGAACCGCTTGCCCTGCCCTTTGAAAATCCAGGCCTCAAGATGCTTCAGGCTTTGCGTGATGAAGCACACCGTTTTGCCAATGCCTTCCACCGGGAACTGCGCAACAAACGAGTCAGCAACTCGCTGCTGGCTGACATCCCCGGCATTGGAGCTACCCGTCAGCAAAAACTCTTGAAAACTTTCGGTTCAGTCCGGAACATGGTTACAAAAACACCACAAGAGCTGGCAGACGCCCTGCCCGGCCTGGGCTTGAAAACTGCCGAAAAAATCATCGCATACTTGCAGACACATCTGAAAAAATCATAACACGGACTTTACACGGACTTTACACGGACTTTACACGGACTTTACACACGGACGACAGATCGGACGGATCGCTATGTGCCAAGGTCGGCTTTACGCCATTGCGTCGGAGGCGATATGGAACGCCTCCGGCTCGCTGGCATGAAGCCGGCTTCCTTCTCCCATCACCGAAAAATCAAATTTTGCACGAAAAACAAGAGGCAAATGGACGGATGCACGAGTTTATTGCTTATTTCATGCATCTACACATTAATTTTTAGAAATTAAAAATTTCATCCAAATGAATATTTACTGCATAAAATCATGCACAAATAATTTCATATGATATTGATATATGTAATCTATCTTCTTGAAAATCATTATGATTCATTATGATTCATGGATTTTTTATGATAGTTCATGATTTTTCATATTTTTACTTGAAATAATTTCATTGCAAGTTAGATTGCCGAATATCTACCAGACTGTCCAGCCGGGAACCAGTCTATTAATGTATCATCCAATAAGAAAGGAAGGTGGAGAAATGGCGAATCAGAAGGAAAAGCAGAAAACGATTCATTTTGACGGCAAGCTCAGCGCAACAATCCGGAAGCGGATCCAGAGTAAGCGCCTCCAGCTCGGGATGCCCTACCAGCGCATTGCCAGCCTGTTCGCCGCCAACTGGTCAACAATACGCAAATGGGAAATTGGCCCCACAGAGACATGCAGCGTGGCCTTCCGCCCGATGCTCGAGGATTTCCTGAACGGCAAATATGACAAGATACTGCGTGAGCAGCTGAACGACCCGCTAACCGGGAATTACCCGCAATGCCTCCCTGAAAATGCCTTGCGCTGCATGGAGAAGTTTGGGCATGCATACCACCTGCTCCGCAACCGCCCCGAACTGTGCGAAAACATGTTGACGGATGTCGACAAAATCACCCAGGACGCACTCCAGAAAATGCTCGCAATCGAAAAAAGCAAAAAAAGAATCTCGAACCGGAAAATTGAATAGCAACCGGAACGCGGGTAGACATGATCGGACCTGCACCCTGCACCCCGCCATTCAGCAGGAAAAGACTAAAGGCACCATCACAACCGGGACGGTTGCGCCACTTTTTAAACCCGCACCCTGCCCCCTGCCCCCTGCCCCCTGCCTCCTGCCCCCTGCCCCCTG
>JAPXLT010000234.1:0-7617 GCA_033809415.1 Lentisphaeria bacterium | reverse complement strand
CCGCACCCCGCACCCCGCACCCGCACACCGCACCCTGCACCCTGCACCCTGTCATTCAGCAGGAAAAGACTAAAGGCACCATCACAACCGGGACGGTTGCGCCACTTTTTAAACCTGCACCCTGCACCCTGCCCCCTGCATCCTCATAGCTTATCCTTCCAGAAAGCGAGGCGTGCCTGCACTTGTGCCGGGGCGGTTCCTCCCGGAAGATTCCGGGCGGAGACGCTGTGGGCTGCATCCCACAATTGCAGGCATTCTTCTGTGGCTGCCGGGATGCATTCCCGCATTTGTTCGAGGCTGGCATCCGCCAGGGTTTGCCCCCGTGCAATGCATGCGGCTACGAAGCGTCCGACCTGATGATGTGCATCGCGGAATGGGACTCCCTGGCGCACCAGCCATTCGGCAAGATCGGTGGCCATCAGGAAAGAGTCCGAAGCGGCCTCCTGCATACGCGCCGGCACCGGCTTCAGGGTATCGAGCATGGCGGCAAAAGTCGCCAGTGTATGTTTAACCGTATCGAGAGCATCAAAGAGACCTTCCTTGTCTTCCTGCAAATCCCGGTTATAGGTCAGCGGCAGGCCCTTGAGCGTCGTCAGCAAGGCCATCAGGTGCCCGTAGACCCGACCCGTCTTGCCGCGGGCAAGCTCGGCCACATCCGGATTCTTCTTCTGCGGCATCAGGCTCGAACCCGTGGTGAAGGCATCGCCGATCTCGATAAAGGCGAATTCCTGACTGTACCAGAGAATAATATCCTCCGACAAGCGGGAAATATGCATGGCGCAAATCGCCAGGCAGGAGAGAAATTCAACGAGATAATCGCGGTCGCTGACTGCGTCCATGCTGTTGTAAAGCAGCGTATCAAAGCCCAGCTCGGCAGCGACAAATTCGCGGTCCAGCGGCAGTGTCGAGCCGGCGATTGCGCCGCTTCCCAGCGGCAGGCGGTTGATGCGTTTCCTGGCATCGGCAATGCGTTCGCGGTCGCGGTTGAACATTTCGATGTATGCCAGCAGATGATGCGCGAAAAGCACCGGCTGCGCATGTTGCAGATGGGTGAAGCCCGGCATAATCACTGCCGAGTTCTGTTCGGCAACCGACAGCAGAGCCTTCTGCATTTTCGACAAAAGCTGATCGAGTTCGCTGCATTCCTGACGCAGATACAGCCGCTCATCGGTGGCAATCTGGTCATTACGGCTGCGTCCAGTATGCAGGCGTGCCCCTGCCGGCCCGATCAATTCGGTCAGACGGGCTTCGATATTCATGTGAATATCTTCAAGCTCCGCCCGGAAAACAAATTTCCCCTCATCGATTTCCGACTTGATCTGCTCGAGACCGGCGATGATTTTGTCAGCATCCTCGATGGGTATAATGCCTTGGCGTCCGAGCATTCGCGCATGCGCGATGCTGCCTGCAATATCATAGGGATACAAGCGTCGGTCGTAGGATATCGATTCGGTAAAGGCCTGTACCAGACCGTCCGTCCCCTCAGAAAATCTGCCACTCCATAGTGCCATTTAAATCTCTCTTTTTAACCACGAAAGGCACAAGCGGAACACGGACGGGACACGGACGGAACACGGACGGAACACGGACAACCGATTCGTCGGAAAAACCAACAGGCTAGGTTGCGAATCCACATGCACCCCCATCCGTCAAAGCAACAACCCCTTAAAAAATTTTCGTGTCTTTTCGTGTCTTTCGTTGTTAATTTGTTAATTATTTGTTGTTATTACCGGATTTGATGATGCAATCGAGCAGATGCGCCGCTGCGATGGTGATCTGTCCAGGACTGAAGCCAGCGCTGGACAGTTCCCGATGGAAGGATTCCGCCAGCAGGCGTACCACCTTCACTGGATTCCGGACGCTGGTCACCATCAGTTGCCCGGCCGCATCGCCGTCCTTGGCCTCCTGTTCTGCAGCTTTCAGCAATTCCCGTGAACTCAAGGCAAAGCGCTGCGACAATAAGTCCGCCGCCTTGGAATTCTCGATGATCAGCGATGCAAATGGCGCCAGTAGCGAAAACATATTGCGGCGAATCGGGTCTTTTGTCTTCGAGGCATCCTTCGACCCGCCTGTGACCAGGTGCCCGATCCGGTTGCCGCGAAAATGAATCGGCATGGCAATGATCGGAAATTTCAAACCATGGATACCGGAATCAATCCAATTGATCTGATGGAGATTCTGCAGCCGCCACAGGATATTCAGCAGGCGATCCGGCAGAACCAGCGGTTGCCCCACCTGGAAATTCGGGCTGTCAATACCGGCCGCCGAGCGGATGATAAAGCGCTGCTGCTGTTCGTCAATCAGCAAAAATGCCGCCTGCTCGGTTTCCATCACGCGGCAGGTGATCCGGACGATCTTCTCGAGTCCCTCATCCAGCGTGCGCGGTACCGTCAGCGCCTCAGAAAGAGCCTCGAGGATATCCAGATTAGTCTCAAGGTCCGTATTACTCATAGTCACGTTATCCGTTGCTCTGATATATAAAAATTGCAAGAAAACCCATATATAATATACCATACCGCATTTTTTTAACCACGGAATACACGGAATACACCGAAAGTTTATTGCAGTTGCGGCACTGTGGGTTTTATGCTCACAGCATGCAGAGTTCGAGTTTCTGTTTTATCTTTTCCCAGTCTGGAATAGTCGATTCCAGGAGCTTGTAAAATTCCGGGCTGTGATCACGGTGTTGCAGGTGGCACAACTCATGGGTGACAACATAGTCAATGCACTCTTTAGGTGCTCTGATCAAATCCGCATTCAGGATTACTCTGCCTTGGTTCGAGAGACTTCCCCACCTTCTCCGCATGCGCCTGATGGATAGTTTTGGCTGGCAGGCATCGAGACCGCCCAGTTTCTGCCAACAGCGATCCATGCTTTCGGCAAATTGAATCCGCGCCTTTTTCAAATACCAGTCCTTTATCAGTTCCTTGGCAACAGCCGGAGTGGGTTCCTTGCGGCAGGTAACATGGAAAAAGCCGCGTGACAATTTGACGGAGTCTTTTGCACCTTCTTTTAACTTCAGGCGGTATTGCCGTCCAAGATACAGGTGGGTTTCGCCGTTCACATAACAACGTCCCGGCGTCTTGGGTTCAAACTGCTTGAAATAATTCACCTGCCTGAGAATCCACCGCGCACGCTTTATTATTTTCTTCTCGATCCATGCAAAATCGGCACTTAAAGGCGCTTTGACGACAACCGCAGCATCTGGATGCACCGCAATTTCCAGTGTTTTCCGGTCACAGTACAATAAGCTGAAATCGATGGTCTTCCGCCCGTAAACAACCGAGCGCTGGCTATTATGGATTGACGACGCCGTCATTTGTAATCTCTATGCTTTGCCACCTGCAAGACCTTCTTGATGATGTCATCCATCTGATCCAGCGACAACTCGATGCCTCGTGCCGTTCCGAGTTCATCGTAGAGGTAGTCGTCAATTTCATTGGCTGCTTGTTTCTGCGCGTCTTCATCATCCCAGAAATGAACCTTGCGATGTTTTTCCAATATGCCATGAAGAGCAATCGCCGTGTCAGCCGCAATGGCTTCAAGCTCTGCTTCGCCAAGTGTATGCGCATTGATAAATGGCCTGATCACGCCAAAATAGGCCATGGCATCTTCATTGCCGACAAGTATGTCCGGCACATCGTCGTGGACTCTGTCAACTACCTTGCTGCGGATTTCTACGACTTTATTCAGGTACTCCAGATCAGACAACCGCTTGGCCCTGAAATCCTCGATTACCTGCTGAATCAGCTTTGAGAACTTCTCGTAAAAGGCAGGGTCTTCGCCCATCTTTTCGCTGATGACTTTTTTCGTGGCGTAGGCAATCGCATCCGCCTTCGAGGCACTGCTCTTCCCGGTCCGGTAAACAACGCCACGGTCTTCTTTGACCGCCATGAAGGAAGCATCGTCAAAGATATTGACCGGCTCATTAAGCCGAATAACTTCGTTGGCCTGAATATGCGTGTCCAGCAACTTTTTGATTTTAGGCTCGTAATCCCGGTAATCAATGGCTTCTGCATAGCGCAGCTTGACAGATGCTTTAAGCGACTGGAATTTACGCAGGTCGTCCTTGTATCTGCTCAAGGTCTTTTCATCGGTTTCGCTCAGGAATTTTTCTGAGGAGAGAGCGATGCTCAGAGTTTTTCCGAACTCGAAGAGACGGCTGTAGAACTCTTCCCGGAGTTCATCATCGGCAAGCAGCACTTCGTATGCTTCTTCATCCTGTAAATGCTTCACCGTTTTGAAAAGGTCCCAAAGATCGGAATAGCGACCAGGCAGCTTGTCAATTTCACTGGTTATGGATGTCAGGGTGCCGACCAGGTCGGCTTCATCGAAGCCTTCCAATGCGCTGTACATGGTCAGCGCCTTGTCCAATTCGCCGAGGACGCTCGCATAGTCGATGATAAAACCGAATTCCTTGCCCTCATGCAGGCGATTGACCCGCGCAATGGCCTGAAGCAAGGTATGCCCCGTGAGCGTCCGGCACAAATAGAGAACCGTATTGCGCGGAGCGTCAAAACCTGTGAGCAGCTTGTCAACGACAATCAGGATTTCAGGTTCGTCGCCGTGTTTGAACTGGTTGATGAGCTGCTTGTTGTACTCTGCTTCGCTGCCATAGCGCTTCATCATTTTTTTCCAGAACCTGACCACTTCATCCGTAGGCTCGTCATCGGGTTCCTCATGGCCTTCACGCATGTCCGGCGACGAGATGACAACTTCGGAGCTGACCATGCCGATATCATCCAGATATGCGTTGTATTTGAGTGCGGACAGCTTGTCCGGCGCCACCAGTTGCCCTTTGAATCCGGTTCCCTGCCAGTGTGCGCGGAAGTGCTCGCTGATGTCAAAGGCTCTCATGTAGATGACCTGCTCCGCTTTGTTCAGCATTTCCGCGCGTGCGTATTTTCGTTTCAGGTCTGCCTGTTGTTCTTTGCTGAGTCCTTGCGTATGCCGTTCGAACCACAGATCGACCGCATCTTTGTTTTGCGTCATCTCGACATGCCGCCCCTCGTACAAAAGCGGAACCACCGCGCCGTCTGCAACGGCTTGCGTGATCGAGTAATGCGGTTCTATGAGCTTGCCGAATTTGACAAAGCTGTTCTTTTCCTTCTTTAGCAGCGGCGTGCCGGTAAATCCCAAATAACAGGCGCGGGGAAACATCTGCCTCATGCGGGCGGCAATCGTGCCGAATTGGGTGCGGTGGCTCTCATCCACCAGCATGAAGATGTCCGACGAGTCATCCTGGTATTTCTTTGTCACGTAGGCTTTGTCGAACTTATGAATAAGGGTTGTGATAATTCCTGCTTCCTTTTTTTCGACCAGCTCCTGCAAGTTTCTTCCCGACGTAGCCCGGTTTGCCGCAAGGCCGCAAGCGGCAAAGGTATTTCCCAGCTGTTTGTCAAGATCATCACGGTCTGTCACCAGAATAATGCGCGGTTCCGGAATTTCGGGGTCCAAGACCAGGTTTCGCACCAGCATCACCATGGTCAGGGATTTTCCTGAACCCTGAGTATGCCAGATCATGCCGCCCTTGCGTGCGCCCGTGTCGTCATATTGCTTGACTCGGACCAAGATGGACTTGACGACGAAATACTGCTGATAACGGGCAATCTTTTTAAGTCCGCCATCAAATACCGTGAATTTCCACGCCAGCTCGAGGAGTCTTTCCGGTCGGCAAAGGGAGAAGAGAGCCTTGTCCTGCTCGGTCACCAGCCTGTCGCCGCTGAAAGTCTCTGGCTCGAGGGCGAAAGTCGCGGAAATTTTGGCGATAAGCTCCTCGGGCAGTGGCTGCTTGACGAAAATCGAGAGGTTTTCATATTCGCGCTGGGGTTCTTTCCAGACGCTCCAGAATTTTGCGGCACTGCCGGTTGTGGCGTACATGGCGCTGTTTTTATTCAGCGCCAGTACCATCTGCACATAGGTGAACAGTTTCGGGATATAGTCGTCATTCTGATTTCTGATGGATTGCGAAACGGCTTGCTCCACCTCGATCTGCGGCGCTTTGCACTCGATCACGCAAAACGGAATGCCATTGACAAAGAGAACTATGTCCGGGCGGACGGTTTCCGTTGACCGTGAACGCTCGATGCTGTATTCCACTGTCACATGAAACGCATTGCGGCTAGGATTGCGCCAGTCGATATAGTTCATGGTGAAGCTCTTCGAGTCGCCCTCGATGGTCTGCTCGAGGGACGTCCCAAGCGTAATCAGATCATAAATGGCCTCATTGGTCTTCAATAGGCCATCGTATTTGATGTTTTTCAGCTTCTGGATGGCAGACTGCACACTCTCCTCGCTGAAGAGATACTCGCCGCCTCGATAGCGAATGCGGTTGATTTCTTTGAGCTGATTGCGCAGGATGTTCTCGAGCAAGACATTGGAATACCGACCCTGACGCTCCCTGAATGCCTCGGACGGAGTCAAAAACTCATAGCCCAAATTGATCAGAAGCTGCAAAGCCGGAACTTGAGAGAGATGCTTCTCGCTGGTTTCAAAATCACACATAGAGCTTCTTTCTATTTAACCACGGAAAACACGGAAAACACGGAAAGGGGTTTTGTTTTGGTGGGGAGAATTTTCTGTGTGTTCTGTGTGTTCAATGGTTGTTTTTTGGTGGTGTGGAAAGGATTCATTTGGATACTCCCAGGACATGCCAGTAGGGTTCGAATCCCGCCGCTGTCATCTCGATAATGAGTTGCAAAAATGGCTCGTAATCATTTTTCGTGTGGGCGTTATCCAGAGCCTCATAGTATTCCAGACGTCGCTCGACGGGCAAAACAACCGGAGGAAAGCCGCTTTTCATCAATTCCAAGTTCATCAGCAGCCGCGCGGTTCTGCCATTGTCGTCCACAAAGGGATGGATTTTTACAAAGTCTGCATGCAGCCGAGCCGCACGCTCGACGGGATGCAGGGCTGCGCCTTGAGATTGATGCCAGCCGATGAGGTTTTCCATGTCGCTTTGCACACGCAAGGCATCGGGCGGCACATGCTCGGCACCCGAAATGATGACATTAATTTTACGATAGACACCCGCATTTTTGTCATCAATATTTTTCAGGATCAGCTGATGGATAGATTTGATTTGCCATTCGGACAAAGGCTCGTTTTTGGCCACCAGCTCTTCCATAAATAAGATGGCCTCACGGTGATTGATCGCTTCTAAATGCTCACGCATGCTTTTCCCGCCGACGGTTATGCCCTCCAGCACAACCTTGGTTTCTTTCAAGGTCAGGGTATTGTCCTCGATCGCATTGGAATGATAAGTCCAGCGAAGCACCAAGTCCGCATGGAGATTGCGTACAACTTCCGGCGGCAAAGGACGAAAAGAATCAAGCCGCTGCTTGAGAACATCCAAATCCTGATAGCTGATCATTAGTCTTATTCCTCATTATGAACCACGGAATACACAGAATACTTGGCGTGGGCTGACGCCCACAACCCATTTTTTGTCCACGGAAAGCACGGAAAGCGCGGAAAATTTTTTAAGGGTTGTTGCTTTGACGGACGGGAGGGCATGCGGTTTAAAAAGTAGCGCAACCGTCCCGGTTGTGATTGATGTTTGCCTTTCGATGCCCGAATGCTCTCCGCTGCAAGAGGCAGGATGCAGGATCGGTCGGA
>JAPXLT010000233.1:0-7639 GCA_033809415.1 Lentisphaeria bacterium | reverse complement strand
TCTCACTGCTTGGCACGGTCAGTCAGCTGCCAGAACTGCTCTTCGGTGGCTCCGGTGACCGTCCTGTCAGGCACACTTGGTTGTCGAATTTGGAATAAATATTAATGACCGAACGGATCATGTTCGGCATGGTATAGTGTGTGCCAATAAAACTTGGAATAGGTTTGCAGTCTTATCAGCAAAATTTTGCAGGATATCGCTTGCTTTTTTTGTTTCTGAGTTATTTAGATGATGATTTACAACGACTTCAAGGGAAACAAATGGCTTGATTATCTGGATCGCGAAAGCGACGATCAGTTTCGCCGCTATGTCCTTGCCGACACCCCGGACGACATCCTCGAGGTGCTGGTTAAGATTGACATTGTCAGCCGCTACTGCGGAGAGTCCTATTTCAACTTCAGCCGCGTCGCTCCCGAGCGGTACCTTCCGGTCCGCGACCGCCTGATGAAGGAGCGCGGCTTTACCAGGGAGCAGCTCGGGTACGATGATTGAGCAATGGAGGTGCGCGAAAGGTTTTCATGCCAGGCGCTGCTTCATGGACAAGTCCATCTATGTCGCGCCAGGCTTTCCGTACAGTTTTTTTTTGCCAGCGCCGCTGGACAGGCTTCTTGACAAACTCCCCAGAGCAGAAAGGAAAGGATGACAAGATGATTTTAGACGACGGAAAAGGAAACGAATGGTTTGACTGGCTTGAAGAGGAGAGCGACGACCTGGGTTTTCGTTATGTCATGCCCGACACCCCGGACGACATCCTCGAGGTGCTGGTTGGCCTGGACATCGACGCACGACTCGGGATTGACTATTTTTGCAACTTCAGCCGTGTCCCGGCAGAACGCTACATCCCCATCCGCGACCGCCTGATGAAGGAGCGCGACCTGACTAAAGAACGCCTTGGATACGACGACTGAAAATAGCCGCCACAACACGAGGAGGCACAAACAATGGAAACCAGCAACGACCAGTAGGGCGTTTTCATTCTCTTTCATGGGCAGTGGCAAGAACGGGAAATGAACGGCTGATCGGCGATGTTGGAATTAGCCCTGTAAGGGTGCGATATAATTCCTGCCCAAAATTCTTGTGTAGCGAGGCCGGCTTTACGCAATTGCGTCGGCGTCGATATGGAGTACCTCGCTATCATAAAAAAGAAACGGCGATGCCTGACGCCAGCAGCCAACAAGGTGGCCAAGCTCGTAACGTCAAGATCGCCGTCAAATTTAAAACATCCTCATGGGCGTGGAGGAATGTAGATAGTTAAAGTGTCGGCTGTCCCGATGTCACGAGCCCCAGGACTCAACGTCCAAGACGCCGCCGACATTGAAAATATATGAGCGGAATTGAAAAAGTCAAGTCGATTGCCCGAAAATCAGAATATTACCAAGTCCCCAGAACCTGTTTTTTAACAACGAAAAGGCACGAAAATTTTTATAGGGTTGCTGCTTCGACGGATGGGATTGCCTGCGGTTTAAAAAGTGGCGCAACCGTCCCGGTTGTGATTGATGTTTGCCCTCCCCACGTCCGAACGTTCCCATCTGCAATAGGCAGGATGCAGGTTGTCCGGATCGGACAGATCGGTCAGCGTCCGGCATAATGCATTGCGCCGTAGGCGATATGGAGTGCCGGCGGCTCGCCGGCACAGGCTTCGTGCCTCGCTATCATAAAAAAAGAAACGGCGATGCCTGACGCCAGCAGCCAACAATGTGGCCAAGCTCGTAACGTCAAGATCGCCGTCAAAATCTAAAACATCCCCATGGGCGTGGAGGAAAAGGAACCGATTCGTTTTCCGCAGGCACCCTCAATCGTGAGGTTCCGCACACACTCGGAAGAATCGGTTCACAATGATTACAATAATGCCCCCTTACGAGAATTCAACCGGGAAAAGGTAAAGTTTGCGCAACCTTTTTGCTTTTTTTGTCACGGGTCAGTCTTCTGTAGTGCGTAGTGCGTGGTGCAGGTCAGACGTGGTGGACAGTGTGGACAGTGTGGACAGGACAAGAACATCCCCCCGTACCCCACGACAGTCAGAATAATCACAACCGGGACGGTTGCGCTACTTTTTATTGAAGCGGCAAAGGAAAATATTAAGAGTTGTATTCAACAAGGCATCTCTTGACAGAAAATGTTGCAATCCATTTATGCTTGTAAAGAAGCTAAGCTTCCCAAACACTAACCGTGTTCAGGCGTCTATTGGGAGTTGCAGGTGTTTTGCTTCGAGGCGTGCGATTTGGAAAAAATTCTTGACGATTTGCTTGCCATCGGGATAGTGCTCGCAGGAGATTTCAGGGTGGAACTGTGTTCCGTAGATGCATTTTTGGCGATGTTTGAATGCCTGGATTTTACAGGTTTTCGAGCTTGCCAGCAGTTGCAAATCCGGGCTTAATTCCGTGACTTCGTAGAAGTGGTACTCCTGCACATAGACTACTGGCTTGCAATCCTTGAAGAGCGGGTCCGGTTCGAGGATTCGCACGGGATAAACTCCCCATTCCTTGAATTGGCGCGGGCGGCTGGTTTGACAACCGGCCGGATCCAATTCGTCTGGGCGCAGTTTGCGCATGCGCTTGATCGTGCTGCCAAAGGCCTGGGCAATAAACTGGTGCCCGGCACAAAAGCCGATTTGCGGTCCATGCCACTTCCGGATAATCTCCCAGTAGGTTGCCGGCATGTCCTCAGTCGAGGAGGAACCTCCGCTATGACAAATTGCCCAGGGCTGGATGCGCTCGATCATTGCCAGCGTAATTTGGCTGTAGTGAAGGACAACGCAGGCATCCCCCGAACATTCCTCGAGGCATTGACGGGCTTCGACCCATTTGAAATTGCTGCGGTAGAGTTCTGGCGTATTGGTAATAATGTAAAGAATCATGCTTGCACTACTTCTCCGACTGGTTGTTTTTATGGACGATGGCCTTTCGTGCTACTGTATTTTCCGTGGACAAGAAATGAGTTGATAGTCTATAAGCTAATTCCATTTTACGGTGCTGCAACAAAAATCATGGGAAGTGCGACGCATTCTCGGAGGCAAAGCTACTTCCATGAATTTTTTTCGTACTACTTGCCAAAACTTCTTCTTTTTGGGAAAAGATTTTTCTGAAGAGCAATCTCCAAATCATTGGCGCACAATTATTTGTAAAGATTATCCGTCTGATTGTGGTGCCTTTACAAGGCACTGTCTTTGGATGGGTTCCTCACCCCAGGCTAAAGCCAGGGGTTAAGCATGGTTAAGCGCCTACGGCGCAAAGCATTGTACCGATCCGACTGATCTGACCGATCAGCTGTCCGTGTCCCGTCCGTGTAAAGTCCGTGTCCCGTCCGTGTCCCGTCCGTGTCCCGTCCGTGTAAAGTCCGTGTCCCGTCCGTGTAAAGTCCGTGTCCCGTCCGTGTCCCGTCCGTGTCCCGTCCGTGTAAAGTCCGTGTGGGTTGCGGGCGGCAGCCCACGCCAAGGCTTTTCGTGTTTTTCGTGGTTAAAAAAGAATTACCCCTCCTCTTTTTGCTTTTGCGTGGTTGCTGCATTAGCTTATAAGATTGACAACAATTGGAGGATGAAATATGCGGAAGATTTGGTTGTGCAAATGTGCGGAATATGGTCATGTGGACAAGGGTGCGTCTGCACGTCTGGCAGCGGCCTTGCGCGCATACGGTGACACGGTCGAGCTGATTGATGACTTATGCCATACGGCTGCGCTGGATTCCGAGCGGATGCAGGAACTCGCCTCTTTCGATATCGGGATTGCCTGCTATCCGCGTGCAGTGAAAGCCTTGTTTGCGCGCTGGGGTCTGACTGCGTCGCCGATTTTGAATTTGCGTACGGGGTCAGTATCGGCTCTGGCCAAGGAACTGGGCGTATCGGAGGTGCCGGCGGAGCCTTTCGGCGAGTCCGAGGCTCCTGAATGGATTGCCTGGTATCCGGTGATTGACTATTCGCGTTGTGTGGGTTGCGGGAAATGCGTCGATTTCTGCATGTTCGGCGTTTATTCTAAGAAGGATGAGAACAAGATTGCGGTGGAGAAACCTGCAAACTGCAAGACGAATTGTCCGGCTTGTGCTCGGATGTGCCCTGCCCAGGCGATTATTTTTCCGAAGGTCGGTGAAGTTCCGATCAACGGTGCTGAACCGGTGGCAACGGTGAAGCGCGACACGAAATCAACGACAGGGCTTATGGACAAACTGAAAGCGCGCAATGCCGCAGTTAAGCCGAGGCTGTTCAAGGATGATCCGCAATGACAGCCGCACTGTTATGGCGCATATGGAAGAGCTGTTCCTGGAAAGTGCAGAAACAGCTGCTCTTTAACTTTGCCTGGAAAGGGGCAGGTGCACTGCGCAAGTTCGAACGGCGCCAAAAGAAAAAAGCGCCGTTCTTCCCGGCTTTCCTGATGCTGTCGCTGACCAATCGCTGCAATCTGCGATGCCGGGGATGCTGGGTCGAGCAAACGAATCCGAGCCGCCACCTGACACTCGAACAACTCGATGGCATCGTCAAAACCGCGCAAAAGTATGGCTCGCATTTTTTCGGAATCCTGGGCGGAGAACCGTTGCTGCATCCGCAGCTGTTCCCATTTCTGGAAAAGCATCCGGACTGCTATTTTCAGCTGTTTACTAATGGCTATGCCCTGGATCGCGACTGCGCGGAACGTCTGGCGCAACTGGGCAATGTCACTCCGCTGATCAGTATTGAAGGTCTGGAAAATGAATCGATTCGGCGGCGTGGGCGCGATGATGTCTTCAGCCGCGCTTTGCAGGCTGTGGACGAAGCGACGCGGGCAGGCCTGTTTACCGGTGCAGCCGCCAGCATCACCCGGAGCAACTTCGCAGAACTGGTCAGCGAGGACTACCTCGATTTTCTGATTTCCCGGGGTGTGCATTATATGTGGTACTATATCTATCGTCCGGCGGGACGGACCCCCGAAGCCGCCAATGCGCTGTCCATCGAGCAGATACGCACTCTTCGCAAATTCATCGTCGAACAGCGCTGCAAAGCCAATATTCTGATCATTGACGCATACTGGGATCACAAAGGGCAAGCGCTTTGCCCGGGGGCGGCGGGGATTTCGCATCATATCAGCCCGGACGGAGCGGTCGAGTTCTGCCCGCCGATACAGTTTGCGCCGGGAATCCTGGAGCCAAATGCGGAGAATCTTGAAGAGCTTTTGCAGGGCAATCCGCTGCTGTCGGAACTGCGGAGTTATGTGAGTCAGCAGACACGCGGCTGCATCCTGCTCGAGAATCCTAAAGGGCTGGCGGAGTTTCTGTGCAAACACCAGGCGCTGGATTCTTCGAATCGGGATGCCTTTGCGGAGTTGGAAGCGATGACTGAACTGCCCGGGCATGATCTGCCGGAGCTGCTGCCGGAGAAGTCGTGGATGTACCGCTTTGCCAAGAAGCGTTACTTTTTTGGATTTGGAGCCTACGGTTGAATACAGACACTGCACCATCTTTGTCACAAGGAATCCCGGAAACTCCGGAACGGCGCCGCGAACTGCGCGAGCTGATCAAGGAGTTCCTGAAGGGACACCCGTATATCGCTCCGGTGGAACTGCGACAGCTGAAAACTCTTGCTGGACAATTCCTGGCGGAATACTCCCTGCCGGACAGTTACCGGGACTGGTGCATGATCTTTATCAATAATGTCTTCTGGCGTAAAGTCATACGCAGAATTCCACGGGATCGCCGCCTGCTGATGCTTCCGTTCTGCCTGCGGCATTCCTCGAAGTGTGAAGCTGATTATGACGAATTCGGTCTGCTCTGCAAGGATTGCGGGCGTTGCCGCATTCCCGAACTGCGGCAGCTGGCCGAATCCTTCGGGCTGACGACGCTGGTGGCGGAATCTTCCGGGCGGGTGGCGGAGTGGGTTCAGTCAGGGGAAATTCAGGCGGTGATCGGCGTGTCCTGCATGCATGCTTTGAGCAAGGCATTCCCGGTTATGAACCGTCATGCGGTGCCGGGCATTGCGATCCCGCTGAACCGTGCGGGCTGCAAGGATACGGATTTTGACCGGGAAATGCTGATCGAGGCGCTGTCCATCGAAGAGGAGGACGTACTGGTTTTACCTTCGCATGACCAGGTCAATGCCTGGGTGCAGGAGCTGTTTTCCCCGGAAACTCTGCGACATAAGCTGCTCTCCGGCAATGGTCCCGCAGTGGAATTTTCGGAAGAGGTTGTACGTACTATGGTGCGTGGCAAGCATTACCGCCCATTGCTGGTCGTTCAGACTTGCCTGGCGCTGAGCGAGTCAGCGGAAATTCCCGGCTGGCTCGGGCGCGTTGCTCTGGCGGTGGAATGCTTTCATAAGGCATCTCTGGTGCATGATGACATCGAAGATGATGACCCGCTGCGCTATGGGGAGCCTACCGTGCATGTCCGCCAGGGTGTGCCGGTGGCAATCAATATCGGGGATTACCTGCTCGGCGAGGGATACCGCCTGCTGGCCTCTGCGGAAGTCCCGGAGTTGATCCGTGGACGGATGATGACCGCGGCTGCACAGGGGCATTGCGAACTGGCGTTAGGGCAAGGTCGGGAACTGGAATGGCGTGATCAGGAAATAAGCATGGAAATGCTGCTGGATATCTTCCGCCTGAAAACTGCACCGGCCTTCCGGGTGGCTCTCGAAATCGGAGGCCTCTGCGCGGAACGGCTCGATGGGTACCAGGAAGTCTTCCGGGAATTTTCGGAGGCGCTGGGCATTGCCTATCAGCTGCTGGATGACCTTGATGACAAGGCGGATGATCATTCCTCGGCCGTCTTTCTCTGCGCAAAAAACAGCCAGATAACCTTCGAGGAGGCGCGTAACACTGTTCGGGAGCAATACTTCAGTTACCGTGATAAGGCCTTTGCGGCACTGGAAAGACTCGATAGCCAGCCGCTGAAAAGCCTGCTCTTCCGTACAACAGCTAAAATCCTTGACACGGACACGGACTAAACACGGACGGGACACGGACGGGACACGGACGGGACACGGACGGATCGGTCGGATCGGATGGATCAAGTAGATCGGTTGGATCGGCGATGCTGAAATTAGCCCTGAAGGGGCGCGACATACCAGCCCAGGGCAACGCCCTGGGTCCGGAGTTCCCCTCCCAGCCTAAGCCCTGAAGGGGCGTGACATAGGAGGCCGGCATGATCCAAGTCCTGTCCAAAATCCTTCTGCATCTGGTGTTCAGCACAAAAAAACACAAGCCGTGAATTGTTCTGGAGATCCGTCCTGTCCAAGGGCGTTTTCTTGGGGTATTATGTCACGCCCCTTCAGGGCTTGTATGGTTTTGTTGATCCCCAACCCAGGGCGTTGCCCTGGGCTGGTATGTCATGCCCCTTCAGGGCTGGCATCCACGACTCATATGGGACAAATCGGAGAAAAAAGACAGGAATTGGCAGTACCTTAAAAGGGCTGTATGCCAATGACTTGGAGCTTTCTTTTCAGAAAAATCTTTCTGAAAAAACAAGAAATCAAGTGATAGTAGGTAATGCCTCAGTCTTCTGTAGTACAAGGTTTAGGGGAATGGGGTGCGTAGTGCGGGGTGCGTAGTGCGTTGGGAACGGGTGCAGGGGGGGCGCAGGGGGGGCGCAGGTTTAAAAAGTAGCGCAACCGTCCCGGTTGTGATTATTCTGACTGTCGTGGGGTGCGGGGGATGTCCTTGCCCCGTCCACACCGTCC
>JAPXLT010000232.1:0-7735 GCA_033809415.1 Lentisphaeria bacterium | reverse complement strand
CTTACAGGGCTTTGCCGATGGTGTGATCCCTGACCCAGGGCGTTGCCCTGGGCTGGTATATCACGCCCCTTCAGGGCTAATTCCAGCATCGTCGATCCGACCGATCTACTTGATCCGACCGATCCGTCGGAGAAACCAACAAACCAGACCGAAATTCCGCTTGCCATTCCATCCGTCGAAGCAGCGCTCCTACAAAATTTTCCGAGTTTTCCGTGCTTTCCGTGGACAAAAAATGGGTTGTGGGCGGCAGCCCACGCAAGTTTTTTCGTGCCTTTCGTGGTTAAGAAATTAATATGACATTGCTCGAGTAGAAAAACCAGTCACATATTGAAATAACGCTTTGCGGCGGCAAAACATTGGTAATGCGTCAGAAACTGGGTGACAGGGGCTTTTTTTACAACTAAAGAATTCCTCGCCTACTCAGGTTCACTGACGCCTTACATGATTCCTTATGATTATGCTTGAAAATTCGTTTTTGCGGCATTATTTTTTCGTAGTGACCCCCCATCCAGCCAAGAAGGCTAACCATCTCTGCGCCCTGCACTCTTTTTGAGGTGAATTATGCTGTTGAGATTTTGTTGCTGTTTCGGTTTATTGCTGCTTTCCGTGGTTTATGGTCAGATATCGATAGACCAATCTGATCCTGTTACGAATGGCATATCGGTACGCCCTCTGCTGCCGATTCAGGGGCGCCCTTGTGAAATTGCGGTGACGCTCTGTAATTCCGATATGCAGCATGCTCATGAGGTCTCTGTGTCTCTGTCGCTCGTGCCTGGGGCGAAATCACAAAAAGTCCCTGCCAATGGGTCACTTCCTTTTGTCTTTCAATGGACTCCTCAAAAGAATGGGTACCAGCCTGTAGTTGTCAATGCAGTTTTCGCAGGGAAGACGCACACGGTTTCTGCGCTGATACCGGTAGTCAGCCGTCCCTTGTATTTTCCCTGGTTTGGCGGTCACACGCCGGAAGCACGTTCCTTGCGATTTGCAAACATTGTGCTTTCAGGCTCGGATGAAAATCACGCATACTGGCGCAGTCGCGGAGCGCTGCCCTGCCTGTGGAAAGGCGTTGACTTGCAAGCCTCGGCGGAAAAATATACCGGCCAATTGGCAGAGGGGCTTGGCGATCCCGCAGTGGGACCGGCCGGTATTATGATTGATGAAATGGGCGGCTATGCACCCGAGGAAATCCTTAAAGCAGATTTCTTCAATGGCTTGAAATTGTTTCTCGAACGCTATCCTCAGCATTTTACGGCGCTATGGGTTTGCGGTTCCTTGCATTGGCCCTACTGCAACATCACTCGCAATGTTTACCGCAAGGACAAGGGCATTTCCCTGCTGATGCTGGAATGCTACAGCAATTTTCAGGTTGTGGAGCTTCGCAGCCAGCGCCGCTTTGCATATTATGACCAGCGCATTGATATGGCACGGCAGCAGGATGTCATCACGAACTCTGTGATGACCCTGGGCATTGACGGGCATCAGGATAAATTCAATTTGACGGCTTACGAAATCGAGGATGAAGTGCGCTACATACGCCGCCACGCACCGGAAATGCCCGGTGTGGGCTTCTTCCATTTCG
This sequence comes from Lentisphaeria bacterium, assembly GCA_033809415.1. GTDB lineage: Bacteria > Verrucomicrobiota > Lentisphaeria > Oligosphaerales > Oligosphaeraceae > JAQVUB01. The sequence continues at coordinate 6,156 of JAPXLT010000232.1, read as the reverse complement.
AAACAAAATCCCCTGAACTCATACCCGTCGCCGATGAACTGTGCAGGCGCTATTTCATCGAACCCCTGCTTCAAGTCTGGCCGGAGGATTTGCAGTTTTCCCGGCGAGATGTCAAGGCAGGAGAAATAATCGATGTCTATGCCGGCGTATACAATCTCGGTGGAATGGATGCAGACAATATCGAAACCAGGCTTTTCGTCGATGGCAAACTGCTCAAAAAAGAGACCCTGCATCTGCCTGCCTTGACAGAAACCGGTGCGCCGCGTGCCGTACAACTGAAAGCCGCCTGGAAAGCAAAAAAGGGTTATCATACCTTTCGGGTGGAAATTCATCCTAAGGGCAAGGAAACTGTTCTTGATGGCATTGCGGAGCAGACCATTCGCGTGAAGCCATGATGAAACCTTTCTGCATAATCCTGTTACAATTGCTCAGCTGCCTGACTCTGCAGGCAGCCGCACTCGAAGCGGAACATGATCCGGAAACCGGCTTGACGACGCTTCATATCACCTGTGAAAACAAGCATCATTTTCACCAGATTCGCCGTTCCCGGACGCCGCTCTCCGCCACCGCTGCAATACAGGCCGAAGAGCAAGGCGATCTGCTGGAAAACGACTGCCACACAATCACGATTCCTGCACGCGAGAACGGCACGGCCTGCTACTACCTCTTCTCCTGCAATACGCTCAGGCAAAACCCGGTTTTCGAGGCGGCAGCAGCGCCGATTGAAGAACTGGACCGCACTCCGCCGGCGCCACCTGTTCTTTTCGGCGAATATCGCCAAGGGAAACCCCTGCTGCATTGGCGGTCGGCACCGGCTCACAACCCTGAAGGCCTGCGTTGTTTCCGGCTTTACAGATCACAAACCCCCGAAAAGCTTGGTGCCTTGCTTGTAGAAATAGAAAAGACGCTCACCCGCCGACAGGAATATCATGATGCGAGTTTGACCGCTTCGGCGGCATTTTACCGCTTGACAGCCATTGATGGAGCCGACAACGAAAGCACCCCCTCGAATCCGGTTGCATCGAGCCTGCTTCCTGACCTGTCGCTGGGCACCGGCGAGCGCGTTTCGGTCAATGCCTGCCTATCGACCTCGAAGATGTATCCGCGTGTCGGCGAAAGCGTCACTTTTACTGCAAGCATTCAAAACCGTGGCGCAACAGCGAGTTCTCCGGTATCTTTCACCGTACAAACCGAGAATGGGGAGCTGATCAGCAAGCAAAGCCTTCCGGCGATTGCTCCGGGTGAAGAAAAAACGGTTGAATGGCGCTATGTGCCTTCCCGAGCCGGCGAATACTCGATGCAACTCACCATAGACCCGGAAAACAAAGTTCGAGATGCAGTGCCCGGCAACAATGTGCTTATATTGCGTGCGGCGGCAGTCGAGAAAGATGTGCATTTTGTCTGGTATGGCAATGTCTTGCAGCTGCCCTATGCAAACCATGGACAATGCCCGGCGCTTTCCTCTGCCGAGTGGCGACGGCGCGGCGGATTGGCAATGGCTCTGGCAGGCACAGGACATAACGCCTTGGAAGAATACAGCCGCCTGGCGGCATCCGGCCAGTTTGACGGTATTGTCATCGATGAAATTTTCCGATTTACCGAGGCGGCGCAGCGTATGGCGGTCGTACTGCCTGAATTGCGCAAAGCATTTCCTGATTTCAAGATTGCCCTGTGGACCATTGGCGAAGATACTGCCCCTGAAATTGCAGACCTTGTGAAAGCCGGTGTCATTGACCTTCTGATGTTCGAGGTTTATGTCAAGCCGGGCGAGCCGGTAAATCCCATTTATCGCGCTGCTGAAAACATTCAAAAGCGGGGGATTGCCGACAAGTCCCTGATCGGCCTGGTTACGCACAAAACCTGGAACAACTGGCACGATCCCGAGCAACAGGCCGAAAGCGTCATTGCGCAGTTGCATTTGATCCGCAGCATTGCCGCTGATATTCCGGGAGCAGCCTTTTGGAGCGATGATGCGCAACCCGGTGTCATCGAAGCTGTGGACCAAGCCTGCTACGAGTTGTTCATCCTGGGAAAAACACCACAACCGGAAAAATTCAGCCGCATGCTCAAATTGGGAGACCGGAAATGAAACACATAGCCCTGACCTTTTTGATGATCATGGGATTCCTCGAAATATCCTGCTCAGCAATGGATAACATTACTTTTTATTCATTTTCAACGGACCCCGACCTGCAAACGTTTACCGAACCTTATCCCGGACAACGTACACAATGGCTGAAAAGCGCCCTGCCGATCCCGGAAACTTCCGGCGGCAGCTTCATCTTCGAATTTGACCTTGACATCGCAACCTTCAACCACTATGCTTCGCTGATGATCGCACTTGACAAGACGAATACACAGTGCTTGGAATTCCTGTTCAATAAAGGCGACGACCGCATCAACCGCTGCTATCTCCGTGTGCAAGCCGCCCCGGGAGTAGTAGAGGAATGCAAGCCTTTTGAAAATGTCACCCCAGGCAAAATGCGCGCCTGCATCGAATATGACGCTGCTGCACGCACAGCGCTTTTCTCCTTGTCATCCGCTGACGGCAAGGAATTGTTCAGCAGTGGCAGAATCAGAATAAACGGGCGCATCAGCTTGAACCGCATTGTCATCGGGGTTACGCAATGCGACAATAAGGTCAGCGAAATCAGCTACGATCCCTCGGTAGCCGCGCTTTTCTGCCGCAGTCATGTCGGCATCGAGGGCGCATATCCCTACAGCATTGAAGCATTCATCGATAATCTCGCAATCAACTTCATACCCCCCGCAGAATGAACCTCAATCACATTTAGAGGGCGCCAAAAAAGGTTTTAACCACGAAAAGGCACGAAAATTTTCGTGTCTTTTCGTGTGGTTCGTGGTTAAAAAAATCCTTACCCAAGCAAAGGAAAAAATGTATTATGAAAAAGAGAAATGTCTTTACTTTAATTGAACTGCTGGTCGTAATCGCGATTATTGCGATTTTGGCGTCGATGTTACTGCCTGCGCTTCAGAATGCACGCGAGCGCGCCCGCGCTACCCAATGCAAAGGGAATCTGAAAAGTATTGGGCATGCAATTTTGCTGTACGCTGCTGACTTCAATGATTTTGCCCCTCTGTCGAACACCTGGACCGGCGGCAACCGTTCCTGGAGCGGGCTGCTGTACCCGTATGCAGGTCTTGCCAGTTCTTTTGACGACCGTCCTGCGGACGAGAAAATCCTGCGCAGTATCTTTGTCTGTCCAACCAGCAATCTCAAGCAGGTTTGCGAGGGTAACGGATATTGGGAATACATGAAATCCTATGCAGGCAATCCTTATGTTTTCTGTGTAAGAGAGGTGGTTCCCGTGCAGTACTACGCCGAGCTGCGGGCTGCAGCAGAAAGCAAACAGCTTTTTACCATTCGTCGTCCAAGCGAAGTCTTTGCCGCCCTCGATGGCACGGTCAATTCCGTGGCTTTCGGCGCGGCCAACCTCCTGGCCATCACCTGGGCAATCACAGATGCGCCCAGTGACGAGCGCTGGGGAGATGCCTACGGCCAGATTTCCGGAGTTGGCATTGATGCCAAGTATGTCCGCGGATACCGCCACTCCGCCACCTCAAATGCAATCATGGCGGATGGACACGTCGGCACCTATTCCTACAGCCAAGGGATTCGAAAACGTGATGCTATCTGCAATTGAACCAATAACATTTGTCGGCGAGCCGCCGGTGCTCCATATCGCCTCCGACGCAATCGCGTGCAACCGGCCTTGTCACACAAGAATTTCGCCGGAGCAGGCTCATCCGTCAAAGCAGCAACCCCTATAAAAATTTTCCGCGCTACTATCTTCTATCTTCAAACTTCTTGTTTTTTCAGAAAGATTTTTCTGAAAAGAAAGCTCCAAGTCATTGGCGTACAGCCCTTTTAAGATACTGCTAATTCCTGTCTTTTTTCTCCGACTGATCCGACTGATCCGACCGATCCGACCGATCTACTTGATCCGTCCGATCCGTCCGATCCGACTGATCCGTCGGAGAAACCAATAGACCAGATCACAAATTCGCGTGCCATTTCATCCGTCAAAGCAGCGACCCTACAAAATTTTCCGCGCTTTCCGTGCTTTCCGTGGACAAAAAATAGGTTGTGGGCGTCAGCCCACGCCAAGCCTTTTTGTGTGGTTCGTGGTTAAAAAATTCTAATCATGGCAGTTATATTATGTTTTGGCTTCTTGTACTGCTATCAGTCCAGACCTTGTTTTTCGGATGTTTTTTTTATTGACAAGGCTGGGCAATTTTGGAGTTTTTACTGTGAAAACGATCTCTGGTGGTCTTTTAATAACTTTTGAAGGTCCGGACAAAGCCGGCAAATCGACGCAAATCAAGCTGCTTGCTGAGCACCTTCGCAATCTTGGCTACAAAGTCACGGAAACCCGGGAACCCGGCGGCACTCCGCTTGGCGAGGAAATCCGCCGTCTGCTACTGCAATTCAAAAACGAAAGCATTTCCGATGAAGCGGAACTGCTGCTCTTTGGCGCCAGCCGTGCGCAATTAGTGCGAAAGCTTATCGGCCCCGAACTGCAACAGGGAAACATCGTCCTCTGCGACCGCTTCGCCGACTCGACGACCGCATACCAGGGGGAAGCGCGTGGACTCGATCTCGAATTCATCCGAGCCATGCACGAATTCTCTTTGGGCGGACGCTGGCCGGACCTGACCTTCTTCCTCGATCTGGATGTCAACGAGAGTTTCCGGCGTCTGCGCAAGGTCAAGCCGGACCTTCTCGATGACGACCGTTTCGAGGAGGAAAACAAGCATTTCCACCAGAATGTCCGCAATGGCTTCCTGAAACTGGCTCGGGAAAATCCACAGCGCATCCGACATCTGGATGCCACAAGGAGTATCTCTGACTTGGCTGAACAGATTCTGCGGGAGGTCTGCGATGTCCTTGACTGAATTCCGTTCCTTGTTTCCAAAAGCCTGCGAATGCCTGCAACAAGCTAAAAAAAGTCAGCGCACTGGCCAGGCCTATTTGCTGATCGGAGACCAGCAGGACATCCTGCACCGCTTCGCCCTGGCATGGGCGCAAACAGCAGCCTGCATCGAGCAAACGCCCGATGGTGACGCCTGCAACAAATGCCGCCCCTGCCAACTTTTCCAAAGCAACTCCTATCCCGAACTCTATGAAATCGCGCCGCAATCCAAGTCCCGGATCATCACCATTGATGCCATACGCGAATTTGAAAATACACTGAGTCTCAGCGCACAGCCCGGACGCCTGAAGATCGGCTTGATCTCATCGGCAGACTGCCTCGGCGATGATGCCCAGAACGCCTTTCTCAAGACCCTCGAGGAACCCAACCGCGGCACGATGCTGCTGCTGACCACCACCCGGCCGCGTAAACTGCTGCCGACCATCCGCTCCCGTTGCCAGGCTCTGCTGTTGCTGCAAAACCGGCTGCAATACCCGATCGCCGAAGAGCACGGACTCTTCCAATTGCTTAGCCGTCTGCATCGCAATGCCGGTGTAAAAAATGCCATGAGTGTCGCCGGCGAAATTTCCGCCATCCTGGCAAATCTCAAAAAAGACGCTCAACAATACGTCGAGGAAAACTGGGATGCGCGCTGGGAAAATACTGCCGAGGGCAACAAGTCCCTGCAAAGACAGCTTGCTGAACTGCGCCAAATCCGAATCGATTCTGAATATGTCCGACTCCGCGAGGAACTTGTCGATGCCATGCAAACCTGGTTCCAGCAACGCCTTCTAATTGCTGCCGGAGTCGAGCAAAGCCTCCTCCCGCACCCGGAACTGCTGCCATACTCGAAACAATTATTGAAAAAAGCACCACCATTGACCGAAGCTGAACAGGACCTGCGCTGGACCGAAGAATTTATTCGCAGCCTCAAAGCCAACGTCGAAGAAAGCCTCGCCCTGGACACCCTATGCCTCGCCATCTGCGAAAAAATACGCTGATACAACACATTTTTTAACAACGAAATACACGAACAGGCACGAAAATTTTTATAGGGGGGGTGTTGCTCCGAGGGATGGGATTGCACAGGGTGGACAGGGTGGACTTTGTGGACGGATGACGACTCGCCACTCGCCACTCGCCACTCGCCACTCGCCACTCGCCACTAACCCCCTGCACCCTGCACCCTGCACCCCGCACCCCGCACCCCGCACCACGCACC
>JAPXLT010000231.1:0-7739 GCA_033809415.1 Lentisphaeria bacterium | reverse complement strand
GGGCAGGGGGCAGGGGGCAGGGGGCAGGTTTAAAAAGTGGCGCAACCGTCCCGGTTGTGATGGTGCGTTTATTCTCCCACGCCCGAACGCTTCAGGATGCGGAGTGCGGGTAGTCGGACAGGTCGGACAGAACATGGACCTGCACCCTGCACCCTAACCTGCCCCGCCGTTACTTTTTGGTTTTGCCAGCCGGGAGACAAATCTGGTCGACGATATTGTATTCTTTGGCAGCTTCAGCAGTCATGAAGAAATCACGCTCACTGTCGCGCTGAATTACTTCCGACTTTTTCCCGGTATGTTTGGCCAGAATGTCATAGAGGACTTTCTTGATATGCAGAATTTCTCTTGCCTGGATGTCAATGTCGGCTGCTGTTCCTTCGAAGCCTCCGGATGGCTGATGGATCATGATCCGTGCATTTGGCAGCGAGAAGCGTTTCCCCGCAGTTCCTGCACAAAGCAGCACTGCGGCCATGCTGGCCGCCTGCCCGATGCAATAGGTGCGCACATCGCAACTGATCATCTGCATCGTGTCGTAGATTGCCAGTCCGGCAGTCACACTGCCGCCAGGGCTGTTGATGTAGAAATCTATGTCCTTTTTCGGGTCTTCACTCTGCAAGAAAAGGAACTGCGCCACAATGGTATTGGCCACCGCATCATTCACCGGGGTTCCCAGCATGATGATGCGATCCTTGAGCAAACGCGAGTAAATGTCATACTGGCGTTCGCCATGCCCTGTCTGCTCGATCACATAAGGAACATAATAATTATTCCGGATCATTGCTTCTTCCTTGTTCTTCATCATCGCTCCATAAATTTGAAAATGCAGATCAAGCCTTGACTTCCGTGACAGCAGCTTCCTTAGCCAGGAAATCAATCACTTTGCGTTCGAGCATGCTTTGTGCAATGATCTCGAACTGCCCGCTGTCGCGCACCTTGCGCATGGCCACCTCGATGGTGACTCCTTCGCGTTGCGCAAGCATTCCGATAGCCCGAGCCAGTTCCTCCGGGCTTAACTCAATCTTTTCCACCTTGCCAATCTTCTGCAAGAGAACGCTGCGCCGGATGCTGTTGGCAGCCTGCTGTTCAGCTTCGCTTTCATAAGCGGCTATCTTTTCCTCCAACTCCGCCCCAGTGATTTTGTTGCGCAGCAAGGCCATGCGTTGACGGTCCACCAGCTGCTCCTGCTGTTGCTTCAACAGGGTCGGTGGCACGGCAAAATCCTGCCCGGACAACAACGCCTCGACGACTTGACCGGCGACTTTCTCGTCCTCGTCCTGATTTTTGTGGGCGGCGATGTTTGTGCGGACACGTTCATACAACTCCTCGCGATCTTTCACGCCAACTTCCTGAAATATTTTTTCATCAAGTTGAGGAATGACCTGCCCCTGGACTTCCGCAATGCTGAAATGATAGAGGAAGGTTTTGCCTTTGAGATCCTCGATCCGGAAATCTTCCGGGAAAGTGATCTCGACATCTTTCTGGCTGTCGGCAGTGACTCCGAGCAGAGCAGTACTGGTGCCAGGCAGCATTTCCGGCTCCCGCAACATCAGCCAAGTATTGTCAGCTTTCAGCAGATAGTTCGGCTTGCCGTCCGCAAGCAGTTCCTCAGGGGCATCCGCATGATAGGACAGCTTCAGCATGTCGTTTGTCTGTGCTGGACGGTCAACTTTCTCGAACGTGCTGCGCTGTTCGAGCCAGCCGTGAATCATATCCTCGACTTCCGTTTCGCTCACTTCCACTGCGTTCCGGGTCACTTGAATCCCTTTGTACTCCGGCAAGACAATTTCCGGAAACACTTCCAGATTGACCGTAAAGCTGAAATCCTGATCGGGAACATATTTTTTTCCTGACTGATCATCCGCCAGAACAGGCCGGGCAGCCAGATGCAACGCTTTTTCCTTCACCGCTTCCGCAATCGAATCCTGCAGAAGCTTGTTCGTTGTCTCCTCGATAATCGGCTCTCCAAAGCGGCCAAGCAGAATTTTGGAAGGAATTTTACCGCTGCGGAAACCGGGCAGCTTGATCTGACTTGAAAACTTCCTGGTCGTGCTGGCATACACTGATTTAGCCCGCGCTGTCGGCACCGTGACCGTCATTGTCAGACAACACGGAGCAGTCTCAGTGCAGGTAATATCCAGGGCGATTGAATTGCTTTCCACAATAACTCCTTAAGACTGGTCATTCATGATGGCAGATAAGCATTCCCTGCCGACACACAAAAAAACAAGACACGGCAGTAGAACGCTTTTGAGCTGAAACTACATACTATAATTCTTTTTTCCTATAAATCCATTAAGAAGCACCGCTTTTCCCTTTCAAAAAAACCAAAAAAAAGTAATGCCTCTGTAGTACAGGGTTCAGAGGGAATGGGGTGCGTAGTGCGTAGTGCGTAGTGCGTAGTGCGTAGTGCGTAGTGCGTAGTGCGTAGTGCGTAGTGCGTAGTGCGTAGTGCGTAGTGCGTAGTGCGTAGTGCGTTGGGAACGGGTACGGGGGGGCGCTGGTTTAAAAAGTAGCGCAACCGTCCCGGTTGTGATTATTCTGACTGTCGTGGGGTGCGGGGGGATGTTCTTGTCCTGTCCACACCGTCCACACCGTCCACACCGTCCACCACGTCTGACCCGCACTACGCACTACGCACCACGCACTACAGAAGACTGACGCATTACAATCCAAGGAGGGCGGTTTTCTCTCTTTTTGTTCGTTTTTCATTGCAAACGCATTGCTCTGATATATAGTAATTTAAGCATACGGATCCGCACGATCCCATGCGAGAAGCCACCAAATAACAAACAAACAAGGAGAAGAGAAGAAATGAAAAAAATGTTTGCCATTCTGTCATTAATTGTTATTGCCGCCCTGTTTTCTGGTTGCGCCACTTCGCTTACCGGGCAAGGCTTTGACTATGCCGGTCCAGGCCTGATTCTGACTGATCACTACAAAGGCGGCTTCATTCTGCCGAAAGCGGAGAGCATGAAGGATGTTACCGTTCTTGGACCGGTCAGCGGTGTCAGCAAATCCTCCTCCGTCCTGGGCTGGGTCAGCACTGGGGATTCCAGCATTAAGGCCGCCAAAGATGATGCCCTCAAAGGACTTGATGCGGATGATATCCTCAACATCGAAGTCGACACCAAAGTCAAATCCATCCTCGGTGTGATCAGTGAAGTCGAACTGCACCTGCGTGGCATCGCCGTCAAATACAAGAAATAAACAGAACGACGAAATTTAAAATGCAAAACCTCCGCTGAACGCATTTCAGCGGAGGTTTTTTATCCTGCCCCCTGCACCCTGTCCTACACATTGTGTTCAGAATCCTGTTCGGACAGTTGCAATTCAGCAAGAATTTCCATGACCCGGTCGGCACGTGCTGGGGTGGCATCATACTTGAAGCGCAAAACTGGCGTATATTTCATCAACACTTTTGTGGCAATGGCGCTTTGCAGCAGCGCACGCTTCTTCTGCAGCAGCGCAAGCACCTTCTCCGACTGGTCTTCCGCATCCGTACCGTAGACACTGAAAAAGACGGTCGCCGACCGCAGATTCGAGGCCACTCGGACACCGGTGATAGTAATCAGAACGCCCGGCATTTCCGGGGCGACATACGTTACCACGAGCTGTCCCAGCTCCCGCTGCAACAAGGCATTCAGCCGGGTTATTCGATCAACAGACATCGCGTCTCTCCTGTTATAGAAACACAGCAACCCTACAAAAAACTCGTACTACTCTCGACTTCTTGTTTTTTCAGAAAGATTTTCAAAAAACAGATGCGCAAGTTACTGGCTTTGAGGGTCTTTCTCATTTTTGAGATTTTTTTTGAACTTTTTGATTTTTCAGTGATGTGAGAGGAAAACCGGCGCTCCATATCGCCTCCGACTGAAAAAGTAAAGCCGACCTTGGCACGCAAGAATTTTGGCGGAGCAGGCCCATCCGTCAAAGCAGCAACCCCTATAAAATTTTTCGTGCCTTTTCGTGTCTTTTCGTTGTTAAAAATTTTTATTGTTCTCAGAGTTCCGGAAGAACCTGGGTGACACTGAACACTTCGATTCGGTCCCCCACCTCGAATTCTTCAAAATTATCCAGCCGGATGCCGCATTCGAAGCCTGCCCTGATCTCCTTGACATCATCCTTGAAGTGCTTCAGATTCTGCACATGACCATGATAGATCAGTTCCTTGTCACGGAAGACTTTTGCCTTGGCATTTACCCGGACCACACCATTGTTCACCCGGCAACCGCAAATCCGACCAGCTTTGCTGATATTGAAAATCTGAATGATTTCTGCCTCGCCCAGCGGAGTCTCACGCACTTCCGGCGGCAGTCTGCCGCGCATGGCTTCCTTGAGTTCATCAAGCAACTCGTAGATAATCGAATACAGGCGAATATCAACCCCTTTCTGCTTGGCAAGACGGTTGATGCCTGGCATCACACGCACATGAAAACCGAGAATTATGGCGTTCGAGGCATGCGCAAGAACAACATCGGACTCGGTGACTTCACCAACAGCACCGTGAATAATTTTAGCTGTAATCCGGTCCGATTTCAAATCATTGATCGAGTCCGTCAGCGCCTCGAGGGAACCACGCACATCCGTCTTCAAAATCAGACTCAGCTCCGGCTTTTCTGTGCCCTTCTGCTTGTTGAACCAATCATCCAGATTGCTCAGATTGATCGAACGTTCCACCTGCAAGCTGGCCGAATGAATCCGTTCCGCCTCCTCTTCGGCCAAAGCCCGCGCTTTCTGCTCATTGGCACACAGCACGATAGGATCACCGGCATTGGGCACGGTCGACAACCCCATGATTTTCACCGGAGTGGACGGACCGGCCTTGGGAAGGCGCTTGCCATGCGTATCGATAATGGCCTTGATCCGGCCATAGGCCTGACCGCACAACAGACAATCGCCAACCCTGAGAACACCATTGCGCACCAGTATGCTGGCGGTTGGTCCCATGCCGGTTTCCATCTGAGCCTCGATGACCAGCCCCTCGAAAGGAGCATTCAGGTCCGCGTTCAGTTCCAGCATCTCTGCTTCCAGAAGAATGCGCTCCAACAGATCATCAATCCCCTCCCCGGTCAGAGCGGAAACCGGAATCACCGCCGTTTCCCCGCCCCATTGCTCGGGATTGATCCCATTCTGTTGCAGGCCGGTATAGACTTTATCCGGATTTGCTCCCGGCAAATCCATCTTGTTCATGGCGACAACAATCGGGACGTTGGCCGCCTTGGCGTGATTGATCGCCTCGATTGTCTGAGGCATAACCCCTTCCGGCGCCGCCACGACCAACACTGCAATATCCGTAGCGTTGGCACCTCGGGCGCGCATGGCCGTAAATGCGGCATGCCCGGGGGTGTCCAGGAAAGTGATCGTCTCATCCCCGACATGGGCTACACTGGCGCCGATATGCTGGGTGATTCCGCCGGACTCTCCCGCCGTCACCTTGGTGCTGCGGATATAGTCCTGCAACGAGGTCTTGCCATGATCGACATGCCCCATAAAGACCACCACTGGCGGACGGCCGACCTTTTTCCGTGGCAAGGTCGTGTCCTTAGTCTTGCGCTCGAACCGGACAGCGCCTCTTTCCTGGGGCTTCTCACGACGTTCGCGGATAAACTTCACACCATGCCTCTCGCAAATCTTCTCAACCAGCTCGACATCGAGAACCTGGTTGATAGCCGCAAAAATATTCATGGTCATCAACATGCCGATCAACTCATTCGGCTTCTTCTTCAAGGCTTCTGCCAGATCGCGGACGGTGATCGGGGTCTTTAAATGCAACTCCCGCAATTCTTCTTCCGCAACCGCTTTTTCTGGAGAACTTTCCGATTCCTCGGCAGCTTCGAGTTCCCCCTCTTCCGGCGCAGGAGCGGCGTCATCAGAGTCTTTCTGCTGGCGCTCGGCAATGATCTGCTTTCGGATCAGGTCGGCGTCTTCCGCTTCGATGGTACTCGAATGGCTACGTACCTCGAAGCCCTCTTTTTCCAGCAGAGCCAACAAGTCCTTGTTGTTCAGTCCCAATTCCCTGGCCAGTTCGTATACTCGGATTTTTCCTCCTGGAGTCATAAAGATGTCCCCCTATTCTTTCTTTCGATCTTTCCATTATACCGGCCTGTTTTGGGAAAGCTGCCGTCCAATGCGCAGCCAAAGCCATAAAGGGCTTTCAGTCGGAGCGAAACACTGCCGCTCTCCCCGAATACACAAGCACGAATTTCATTGTTCAATCTGCTCTTTGGCAGTCATCACGATCTGGGCGGCCAACGCTTCACCAATGCCATCCAATTCAGCGATGTCAGCAGGATTGCCAGCAACAATCACCTCGAGGCTGTTAAAGCCATTCTGAACCAGAATCTCAGCGATCTCAGGCGCCACCCCGGTAACTTCGCTGATTTTTTCAACTGCATTCCGGTAAAGCTCCTCATAATCTGCCTGCGGCGCCTCCGAAGGCTGCGGTTCAGCCTTGCTGATGTCGATCTTCCAGCCCGTCAACTTGGCTGCCAGGCGCGCATTCTGTCCTTTTTTGCCGATCGACAGCGAAAGCTGGTCCTCCGGCACCTTTACCTTCACAACATGCTGTGCTTCATTGACTTCAATACTGCTCAGCTTTGCCGGCTTAAGGGCGTTCTCGACAAATTTCCGGATATCCGGGTCCCAGTTGACAATGTCGATTTTTTCACCGTTGAGTTCACGGACAATGGTTTTCACCCGGTTGCCGCGCAACCCTACACAAGCGCCGACTGGATCGATCCGCGGCTGACTGGTGTACACCGCAATTTTGCTACGGTAACCCGCCTCGCGTGCAACGCCCTTGATCTCGACAATGCCGTCCGAAATTTCAGTGACTTCTCGCTCGAAGAGGCGCAGTACGAAATCCGGGTGGTTGCGGGCAACGTAGAGGCTCGGCCCCGGTTTGTCAGCATTGATCTCGACCAGCAATGCGGTCACATGATCGCCCTGCTGGTACTCTTCACCGGGAATCTTGTCCTGAAAACGCAGAGCGCCTTCAGCCTGTCCGAAATCGATAATGATCTCGTTACGGTCGATATGACGGACGATTCCATTGACCAGCTGATACAGCTGATCCTTGAAGGCTTCACAAATATTCCGCTTCTCCGCCTGACGCAGACGCTGGCTGATCACCTGCTTGGCTGCCTGCGCGGCAATCCGACCAAAATTCCTCGGGGTCACCTCCCACTCGATCTCGTCCCCGATCTTGGCATCCGGGAATTTCTTCTGCGCGTCAGACAGCGCGATCTCTTCTGCCGAGTCAGCAACCGTCTCGGTCACCGTCAATTTTGCCCAGCATTTGAAGTGGGCTGTCTTTTCATCGAAGCGAACAACCAGTTCGCGAGTCTGCTGAACGGCTTTGCGGGCAGCGGAACGCAGAGATTCGGATATCAGGTCAATCAGGGTCACCCGGTCAATACCCCGTTCATGCTCCAGATAATCCAACGCCGCAAGGAGTTCATTTCTATCATTCATGCTGGCACCTCACTTTGTCACCATAAAAAGCAAAAGCGGGTACAATGCCCGCTTCATCAAGTTGCAAATGTACAAATCAATTTTATAATATAACAATTCCTTTGCAAAAAACAAATGTTTGCAAAAACCAAAGCCAACTGTCGAATAGTGTGGACAGTGTGGACATTGTGGACAGTGTGGACAGTGTGGACAGTGTGGACACTGTGGACACTGTGGACATTGTGGACAGAAGACGGCCCCTGCCCCCTGCACCCTGCCCCCTGCAC
>JAPXLT010000230.1:0-7863 GCA_033809415.1 Lentisphaeria bacterium | reverse complement strand
GTTCAAGGAAGAGCGCCAGTGCTGGGATGATCTGCTCACCAAGGGCAAGCGTGATATGACCCGCTGGTTCTTCCAATTTGCCAAAACGCATCCGCGCCAAGGGCGTTCCAGGCCGGCCATTGCCCTCATTGAAGGCAGGTACACATCGCCGTTCAGCGGCTTTATCTGCGGATCGGAACAGGATCCCGACTACTCCGTCTGGGGAAAATTCGGGCGGAGCGACAAGCCGTCTTGGCGCCACTGCCAGCCTGAAAAGGTCTTTCAGCTTGCGGATATTCTGATGCCGGGTGCGTCAACCCATCCGTTCATGCAGAAGCACGACATGCGCCGTTTTTACTTCAGCGGGACGCCATACGGCGATTTCAACCGCTTGCCGGTTGAAGCACCTCTGGAATACTGGCAGGAGCACAAGCTGGCCATCCAATTCGGCTGGAATACGATGATTGCCGAGGATCACCGGAAGATGGTGCAATTCGTCCAGAATGGCGGCACGCTGCTGATTGGTCTTCCTGAATTCTGCATCAGCGCTGACCGTGATATCCTCGAAAACGTAGCGGCGATGCCCCTGTGGAACGGTGGCGATCTCTCCGAATTGGCAGGCATTCGGGTCAAGGGCGCGGCGACGGAGTTCAGCGGTGAATTCCGCTTTTTGCTGCCGGGTTTCGAAAAGATTCCTGTGCAATCGCGGGATACCTGGCGCGGTGCCGAGGAGGATGGTGCTTGTCCGGTCGCCGCTATCGAACTGGCCGGTGCCGAAGTGGTCGCGGTTGATGTCCGCACCAATGCGCCGCTGGCGGTACGGTTCAGGCTTGGCCAGGGTGAAGTATGGTGCCTCACTACGCTGGCCTATCCCGGACATGAAAAACTGGCTGATCTGGCGGGCGCACTCCTGGCAGGTCTGGCCAGCCGCAATCGCAGCGACTACCGCATCGAGGAGGAGTCAGGCGAGGTGTTCTGGACTTGGCGGCCTCTGGATGGAAAATGCGGACAGCTTATGGCGTTGAATACCGACTGGATGATCGAGGGCAATGTGAAGCCCGCTCGCGTCATCACGCCTTTCCAGCAATTCGATACTTCCATCATCGAGCGCCAGGCAAAAATCCTGACTGTCCTGGACAGTGGCGTCCTAGAACCCATGGAGGCGGATATTCCGGCTGTCGAGATCATTGGCGCGGATTCCGTTCGGATCACCTCGGCCAATGACCGCGCAGAGTTCCTCTGGCATCCTGTCAATGGGACTCCCCGTACCATTTTCCTCGAACTGATACCTGGAAAGGGAACCGTGCTTACCCCGTAACTCTTTTTCTGTCCACGGAAAACACGGAAAGCGCGGAAAAATCTGTCTACATCTGGAAGGCTTTTGTGGCGAAGTCCAGCAGCCAGACCCAATCGTATGCTGCAATGCCGTGGTTCTCGCGGCGTCGGACGTAGCCGAGGTAGGGGCCGATTGCCGAAGTGTCAAAATAGTCTGGATACGCTTTGCCCGGCATACCCGGCAGTTTTAGAAACTCCCAGGTAGGCGATGCGGCGCGGCAGGCCAGATATTCGCCCTTGGTATCCATCCAGTCATTAGGGCCAAAGCCCTGCACCAGAACGCGGCGCGGAGCGATGGTCGCCAGCAGCAGGTGCTGATCAAAATTCAGCAAGAGCGGGGGATTTTTCGCATATTTTGCGTAGGCCTTGCAGTACCAGTGGGTAAACATCCGCATTTCTGTTCCGATACACTCTCCGAAATCCCGTTTTGCAAGGCAAATGCCACCGCCACCGCACTGATTCGGCACACAAACTGCAAAACGTTCGTCTCGTGCGGCTGCGAGAAAGGCGGCTTTGCCCAGCCGGGAACAGCCTGTGACTACGGACTTGCTGGCATCCAATTCGGGGATTTGCTCGGCCAGGTCCAATCCGCGGGAGAGGCTCCAGGCCCAGGCACCCAGCGCAGTGGGATTGTCAGTCCTGTTTTCATCCCGCTTTCCCCATAGGGAGAACACTCCAGTATAAGCAAAAGTCTGCTGCTTGTATTTGGGGTCGGTTTCCTCGGCAGTCGGATCAGGGGAGACTTCAGAGTAGCAGGCGCTCATTACCGCAAAGCCACGGGCCAGCAACATGCCGATGGGAAAGACGGTGTCGGATCGTGGATCGCACATGATGCCGCGGGTCTTTTCCGATGAACAATGACCACCCGTAAATGGCCCTTTGCGAACCCATCCCTGGGGAACCGGGATTTCCTGATCATATACAAGTTCGTGGTTCCCCCGATAATTCAGAAAAAGAATGACAGGAACAGGCTGCTTGGTGTAGCGTGGACGAAATACAATCCAGCGGACGGAAGGTCCCGATTTATCCTGCTTGAACCACATTTGGTATTGACTGCGCACGGCAAAGCCCGCCAGCGCCTCGGGGCACTCCTCCACTTTTTCCACGACCAGCGCTTCCGGCTTCGGGGGTTCCTGCCCGTACATTTCACGTGCGAAGATGTCCAGGATTTCCGCACGGCGCCTGGGCCATTGCTCCGGTGAGGTCAATTTCGTGCCGTCTGCAAATGCCAGAGGATCCTCGAGCGTAAAAGGCGCTACTTTTTCCTCATCGTAATTGGGCTGATCGTAATCCGGACGAATGGCAGGAATCTCTTCAAACATGGTTGGCTCCTTGTTCATGTGCAAAAGTCAGTGATACAAGGCAAAAGTTAACATGGATTTGCTGCTTTGCAACTCAGCAAAGTAAGACATCAGTAACCTGGGTAGGCGAGGAATTCTTTTTGAACAACGAAATGCCCGAAAGGATACGAAAAAATTTCATGGAAATGGCTTTTTCTGCGCGAATAAGTTGTATTTTCCATGAAATTTTTTCGTGTCCTTTAGTGTTTTTAGTTGTAAAAAAGCCCCTGTCACCCAGGTTCCCTGACACCTTACCTCAGCAAATTCGCTCTATGATTCATAAAAGTGGCAATCTCAAAAACACAAAGCAGATTGCCTCAAAAACACCTGTTAGCAGTTGTTTTTTCTTTATTTCCAAGTGATATTTCCACATGGCTTCTTTTTAAACAAAGCTCTCCATAAGTGTTCTTTTTCAGGCGGAGCACCTATTTTTATAATTTCAACAAAGCCTTTAGAAACAGAATTGTCTGCGTTTTCAGTTATAGGTCCTGCATAAAAAGTAGAATCATGCAATTCTATGATCGGAGCAGAGGGCTTCGCATCGATTTCGCCATACCCGAATGCAAGAATATTCACCTCATCAGAATGTTGCGCAATGTACTTTGACAAATCCAGTGCTGTAGTAGATGAAATGTATTGGGCAAGAAGGTCTTGAAGAAGCCAGATCGTTTTGCCGTTCCAAGCAAGCCCGACCTGAGATTTGACAATTAACTGACTAACCATTCTCGCCCATACTTGGCGATAGTTAATTCCTGGAGCGTTATGATTTTCCGGAGAAACAACGGCATCCTCACAAGCCATTGCAATTTGCGTTCGCTTGTTTTTATCTCCTCCTGATGTACTTGATGTCATGACTTCAACAATAACAATTGGATCAGAAGGAAAGTCGTCAATCCAAAGTTCACTTTTTCGCGAGGCTAATGTGTATTGGTTGGCTTCAGCCATTTTTTGTGTTGCACCAAGTCCTTTTCCAACAAGGGTGGCCACTTCAGATAGTTTTTTCCGTCCCGAACCTGTTATGACATAATCAAAAGTGTAATCAAAGGATTTTGCCTCATCATCGTCATTAGCGGTTTCCACTTTCATTTTAACTTCCGACCATGCCCGATAGAGTTTTCCCTGCTCAAGATCTGAATAATTGAATAATTGCTCACGAACATGAGTTTGATAGTTGGACCTCTGGCCTTTCAAAGACAGCAAACGACGTGGACAAACAATCCATGGCTGTTCCGAATCTCGCAAACGCAAAGAGCAAACACCGGCTTGGACTATTTTTTTCCCAGGAAAAAACTTCTTCAGCTTTGGGTTCTTGCTGATGTCCAATGCGGAAAGGTAGCGGTTCCCGCCGCCGTCACACTCGGCACCCATAAAAGGGCACCAAGCTTTTTCCCTATTAGCAGATGCTTCCGCATTCCAGCAGTCAAGACGATAGCCGTACAGTTCAAATATTTTGCTCATCTAGGAAACCTTTGATTTGGAGTGCTATTGCTTCAGCCAAGGGTGGGGGGACAGAATTGGCAACTTGCCTGTGCTGATCCAAGTTTGGAACCGATCCCGTTCTTGATCGAATTGGGCCCTTCAGTATGTAGCTGTCAGGATAACCATGTATTCGCATGTACTCTCGGGGGGTCAAATATCGATTTTCAGTAGGATGATAAAAGATTTCTCCGCATCGCAATGTGTTTGAGGGGCGTTTTCGGTGGAGGCGCAAATATTTGGTTGTATCTTTTGGCGACAAGCCGCAACGGAGTTCTTCTCCAAGGTGGGTTTGAGCTGCCAAGTACGAGCCTTCGGGGACTTGAGCGATTCGTTCACGATCTCGTGGCGGGGTTACATCAACATGACTGTCCGCTCTATCGTAAAAAGTTCTACCTTGTATTTTTGGGTCTGGTTCTGACAATCCATTTAGAACCTCACCTATTCCTACATATGGCTTGTACGAAAATAGCCAATTGGACTCTTCTATCGGCGCATGTGTTCGTTCAGGAAAATGAAAGCCGTTGTGTCCTCTCGTTGCTATTACAAAAAGCCGTTCTCTTAATTGAGGAACGCCATAATCAGCTGCCATAATTACCTGCCATTTCGGCGTGTATCCTATGTTTTCCAGCTCTTTTAGGAGCTTTTCAAATACTTCGCCGCGCCTGTTGCTTTTGCCCTTCGAGGAAAGCAGGCCTTTGACTTGTTCGAGGAAAATGACTTTAGGTCGCATATCTTTCGCAAATCTAATTATTTCAAAAAGGAGTAGTCCTCGCTCATCGTCCAAGCCACGCTGTTTTCCTGCCAAAGAGAAGGATTGGCATGGTGGACCACCGAAAAGCAAGTCAAGTTCGTCTTCCTTGATGGATAAATCTGTCATTAGTTGCTTTGGGTCAACATTTCGTATGTCTGCATGAATGACTTTGGAGCCATACCCTTGGGCTTCGGCGTTGGCCTCAAGTGTTGCACAGCAGTGCTGGTCGAACTCGATCTCGGCAAGAATATTGAACCCTGCATTCCGTACACCGATGTCCATGCCGCCAGCGCCTGAAAATAGACTTATAGCTTGTAGCTTTTGCTTTTTCAATGTACGACTCCGTTAAATTGCGAGTTCATGCGGCTAATTTGTTTGTCTAGAGGGTATCTAAAAAGAATGCGGAGGGGGCTGTCCTCTGATTGGGTGGGGATCGGGTTTTCTGAACCACGGTGAAAAAATAGTGCCGCAAAAGCGATTTTTCAAGCAGAATCATAAGAAGTCATACAGAAACATGGCGCTTCCTGATTCTGGCAATCTGCGGGTGAATTTTCAATCGGCGATTTGTGCATTTGGCAGGATGCTTAGTTTATCGACGATTTTGCCGGTGGTATCGAGTATTTGCACCTGTAGTGCCGTCGGCGTAACTTTCACCAGGACTGTAGTGTTGGTATTATTGGCTATTACTGTAAAGGGCAGGATTGGTGTATTTTGTATCTGGAGCTTTTTTTCTCCTGCTGTACATTCGCCGGAAAATGGATTTATTCTGAAGTAGCGGTGCACATGACCACTGATCAGCAGATGAAGGGGCGCATCTTCGAACATTCCGTCAAGGAGGGAGATGCCTGCCTGGGAATCGTATTTGTCGCTATAGAGAGGCATGTGCAGGAAGGCGACGCGGAAAGATGCCTCCCGGAATAATTTGCTTTGCACGACTTCCTGCAGCCATTTGCGTTCTTCTGCGATCATGGCGGTATTTCGGTGGATTCCCGCTGCATCATCGGGATGGTCATTGCCGGTGTCCAGTGCGAGAAAACAGACCTTCCCATGGCGAAAGGCGTAATAGGTTCTACCGGAAGGATGGGGCATCAGTTGGAAATAATCAGCGGCGAAAGTTCCAATCTGTTCATGGTTTCCGCGCACAAAGACCAGGGGTTTCTCTTTGGCATAAAGCTCTGTTTGCAGGTCTAAGAAGCCTTCGAAAAGCGCGGCAGGACCAGCCATGCTCGAAAGCATGTCCCCTAGATTAACGAAGAAGGTCGTTTGCTGCACCTCGGGCAATTCCA
This sequence comes from Lentisphaeria bacterium, assembly GCA_033809415.1. GTDB lineage: Bacteria > Verrucomicrobiota > Lentisphaeria > Oligosphaerales > Oligosphaeraceae > JAQVUB01. The sequence goes on along the minus strand of JAPXLT010000230.1, from coordinate 1,693 downwards.
TGAGCTTCTTCAGAATCAGCGTATTGGAATGGATATCCGAGCACGCCGCAAAAGAAAACTCCTTTGCTTTTGTGGTCATTGTCCGGAAGGCAAGAGGCTCTTCGGCAGGTGTCAGGTTGCGTTTATTCAGCAGCGGTGTCAAGTTAATCAGACGATACTCGTAAACCGTGTTTTCTTCCAGCCCGGTCAAGTGCGCGATGTGCATTCGGGAATTCTGTTGCAGGATGCCGCTTTGATGGTTGACCGGATGCAGAAGCCATTCCTGCGTTCCTTTCTTGCGATATTCCAGCATTGCTCCTGACATTCCGGCAGTTGCCCAGGAGACAGTCATGCCGTCCGGCGAGGGATTCGAGAGGTAGGGGCCGTGCACTACGCTTTCGGCAGGCACAAAGCGCAGCGCAATTTCCTTTTCAAAAGAAGTGCGTGTCAGTCGCTTTTCCGGCAAACAACCAGTTTTCGCAAAAAAGGCCTCATCATAATCGCAAAATAACAAGTCTGCAAAATTTTCCGGCTCATGAAACTTGGTCTCGAGGTTTGCCCAGGAGCTGTACTCCTGCCTTGCCAGGTTTTGGCGGCAGAGATTGAAGCCGGTCGAGAGATTGTTGAGGCGCAGGAAGCTCATGGGGATTCGGATTTCCGCATGCCATCCAGCGGAATCGTGCGAGGTTTTTGCTTCCCACTGATCGTATAGCCCTCGGCTGTCAAAACGCCCTCCGCCTGCGCCAACTGCCAGTTGCAGCAACCACGGAACCGGTTCGATTGCACCGAAGAAAATTTCAATCAAGTCCCCTTTCCATACGCCCATGCCGTCTTGCTTGTTTTCCGTCCGGATGAGTTCGGGTTTCGGCTCAAGGCAGGATACATGCAAATAAAGATTCGCCGTATCGCGCCACAGACGCAATTCAGTTCTGGCCACCGGCTTTTTTCCAGTTTTCCACTGGGCGATGTCCTTGATCAAAACCGGCTTGCCCATCGGCACGGACACCGCTTTGTATGATTTTGTGGAGTACGAAACAATGCTCTGGCTGGAACACAAGGCAGGTTTTCTCATTTCTGATTCCATAAGGGTGCGGGGTGCGGGGTGCGGGGTCATCGTGCGCGCGGTAAGGGTGGTTTGCCCCCTGGTTGGGTGGGGCTTGGAGGCTGTCTGAACCACGGCGAAAAAATAGTGCCGCAAAAACGATTTTGCAAGCAGAATCATAAGGAATCATGCAGAAACATAGAAAATCCTACAAAATCATACAATTCCTAATCCTGGAAATCTGCGTAATCTGCGGATGAAATGCACCCGACAATATTTCAAAAAATATATTGGATCAGGCTTGTTTTTTGCTAAAATTGATGTAGCATATGCAATGACTGATAGGTTTCAGGTTTTGGAATGACTTCCAAGTAGAGGTGTCCAAAAAGTTTTTAACCACGAAAGGCACGAAAAAGCACGAAAAAATTTCGTGCTACTATCCTCAAACTTCTTGTTTTTTCAGAAAGATTTTTCTGGAAAGAAATCTCCAAGTCATTGGCATACAGCCCTTTTAAGGTACCGCCAATTCTTGTCTTTTTTTTCCGACTGATCCGACCGATCCGACCGATCCGACCGATCTACTTGATCCGTCCGATCCGTCCGATCCGACTGATCCGTCCGATTTGTTGTCCGTGTCCCGTCCGTGTAAAGTCCGTGTAAAGTCCGTGTGGG
>JAPXLT010000229.1:0-8013 GCA_033809415.1 Lentisphaeria bacterium | reverse complement strand
ATGCCGTACATGGCCGAATGAAGAGCCGCCGTCCCGCTCGAATGCGCAAGGGCGTAGCGGCACTGGTGCCAGGCGGCATAGCCGGCCTCGAATTCCTGTGTAATGTCAATTCCCGACATCGAGCCGTCATGCAGCACCTTCAACACCGCGGATTCCATCTCGGGAGTGACAATCGGCCACTTGAAGATCGTCGGGTCCACCGCCGAAACCGCAGGAGTACCACCCAAAATCGCCAGCTTGCTCATGAAAATCTCCAATTTGACAAATTAACCACCTTGAAAAATACCAAAACCCAAACAGAAAAGAGAATGATCCGTCTTAGAATAACTCTATTATAGCCCTTTAAAAGCCAAATATCAAGCGTTTTTTAACTTTTTTTAAATTATTTTTTAGCAATCGCTTGAAATATACCAAAAAAGCATTATAATTATACCAAATGACAGTTTTTTGGTAATGCCTCTTCTGCAGGAATGGGGTGCGAAGTGCGTTGGGAACGGGTGCAGGGGGCGCTGGTTAAAAAAGTAGCGCAACCGTCCCGGTTGTGATTATTCTGACTGTCGTGGGAGGGCGGGCTTGTCCACACTGTCCACCACGTCTGACCCGCACTACGCACACCGCACACCGCACTACAGACGCATTACGTTTTTTTGGAGGATAAAATGCTATATCGTCGCAGTTCCGTTGCTTATTCCCGTTTACTTGAAATGATCCGCGATGGTGTCTATCCGCTTTATTCATTTTTGCCGTCGGAGCGTTCTTTGGGCGAGGCATTATCGGTCGGTCGCGGCTCGATCCGTGCCATCGAGCGTAAATTATGCGCTGCCGGCATCCTGCGATATGTCCCCGAACGCCGGCGATACCAGGTGCTTGGCTTCGAGAAACATCATTTGAAGCGCATTTTGGTAATTTGTAATTCCTTGGATCCGTATATCTTCGAACTCATGCAGATATTGGAAGGGGTTCATGTCGGCGCAACGGATATTGGCGCTTCAGTCGTGCTTAATTTTCACGACCATATACCTTATGATGCGGGCAGCCTGCTGGCCCGCTACCAGGCCGGGGAATTTCACGGGATCATCCATCTTGAATATTATGAGTCACCAGTGCTGCAGAAACTTTTATCGTGCGGGGTGCCGGTGCTGGTTGCCAACAATGAGAAGGATGATGACTGCCCAGGGGTACGGGTCGATTATCGTTCGGTTGGCCGATTAGCGGGGCGCCACCTGGTCGAGGCGGGGCATCGGCGCATTGCCATGCTGGGCGGCGGCAAGGATAGCTCCTATATTTACCGGGAAATGCTGGCCGGCCTGAAGGGGGCGCTGGCAGAAGATGATATCTTCCTTGATCCGGCCTGCATTCTGCAAATCACGCCTGATATGGATGTTTTCCCACGGCTCCACCAGCTCTTCTCGAGTCCATCCTGCCCGACAGCGATCTTTGCCGGGCGTGATCACTGGGCCGCTCGGGTCTACAGCTGCTGTCGTGAAATGCAAATGAAAATACCGGAGCAGATATCAGTTATCAGCTACGATGGCCTCAGCTGGCCGGACGGCAAAGACTACGGCCTCACCACCATTCTCGAGCCTGCGGAAGAAACCGGGCGGCAAAGTGTCGACCTGCTCTATCAATGGGTGGAGAAAAACAGCGCCGAACGGCAACGAAGCTTGGAAGGACAACTCCGCATAGGAAAAAGTGTAAGGACAATCACCTGATTTGCACTTTTTTTAACTACGAAATATACGAACAGCCTTGGCGCGGACTAGCGCCCACAACTTATTTTTTGTCCACGGAAAGCACGGAAAGCGCGGAAATTTTTTGTAGGGTTGCTGCTTCGACGGATGGAATGGCACGCGGATTTGTGATCTGGTCTATTGGTTTCTCCGACTGATCGGACGAATCGGCACAATGCTTTGCGCCGTAGGCGCTTAACCATGCTTAACCCCTGGCTTTAGCCTGGGGTGAGGAACCCACCCAAAGACAGTGCCTTGTAAAGGCACCACAATCAGACGGATCATTTTGACAAGTGATTGTGTGCCAATTACTTGAAGCTTTCTTTTCAGAAAAATCTTTCTGAAAAAACAAGAAGTCGAGTGATAGTAGTACGAAAATTTTTATAGGGTTGTTGCTCTGACGGATGAACCTATTCCGGCAAAATAGCGCCTTGAAAGATTCATCCACAGATTGCGCAGATTTTCAAAAGTGCATCCTAAAAAATCTGCGAATAAAACATGAGGAAAAAATCCGTTGCGTGCTGTCACTCGTTTTCAGGGAGATTCTTAATAATCTGGTATGCCTTGCTTTTCGAGGCGGGATCCAAATCCGAATCCATCACCGCATCCATCATCCGACGCCGGAAATTCTCAATGCTATCGCGAATTCTTTTTTCCGTGTCGGGTGATTTGCAGTCTGCGAAACCATCTCTGAAGAACGGGATTTGCAAGAGGGAGTCATCCAGTACCGCCGCCGATACATTCAGCATATCTGCCATGTAGCCAAGCAAGTCTATCGGCACAGTGACCTTGCCAGCCTCATAGTCAGAAACCTGACCTTGGGCAATACCCAGTTTCTCTGCCATCTGCTGCTGAGTCAAACCGCTTTTCAGGCGGTAAAATTTAATTCTGCGTCCGATTTCCAGATTGTTTTTCTGCCGTCTTGTCATAAATGTTAAAACCCCTTTAAAAAATTCGATGTCATTGAATCATGTCGAGTTATGAATATGTTATAATATATCACGTATGTTGCAGCTTCGCAACATTGTCAATCACCAAAGTGACAAATTTCGACAATATCGGTAAAAATAACTGGATGTGATAAGTGCTCACACCCGCACAGGTGGAACACGACGCGGCTTCTGGGCATTATCCATATGCAATTGAGTTTTATGAAAACGGCAGTAAATTAAGGGAAATTCTTTTCTGCCTGCTAATGTTCTCGTTATAGTTTTTATCTTATGTCTACGTTTATTTCGATTTCCCTGTTGCTTGGGCTGCTATCCCTTTTTTATGCGTACTTATTTGCCGTGGCCAGTCGGCGGAATGCCCCTTGGTACCGGTCGTTCCCACGCCATAAATGGCTTGGCATGATTCTGGGGACAATCTGCCTGCTCTGGTCGGCCTGGCATGCCATCATTATGCTCGAGGGGGATTTGCAGCGTTTCCATATCTGGGTAAAACTGCTGGTTCCGGTAACGGTTGTGCTCTGCTATTTTTTCCTCGATTATCTGAACGCACGCGCACTGGGCGGATTAATGATCCTGGCCACCAATTATTTGCTGCATGCCGCCTTTGTGCATGCAGTGCCCGGGCGAGCCTTCTACTCGATCATCTGCCTGTTCCTAGGCATCCTCGGACTTTTCTTGGTAGGCACTCCCTGGCGCATGCGTCAGCTGCTCGAACGTGCCGCCGACAATACCCGTTGGGCGACTGGACTGGGAATCGCATTTGCCATTTGCGCAGCCAGCCTGCTTTTCCAGCCGTTTTTAAGTTAGACCTCATCCAAAAAGAATTTTTTAACCACAAACCACACGAAAAGACACGAAAATTTTGTATAGGGTTTGCTGCTTTGCCGGATGAGATGGCATGCGGTTTAAAAAGTAGCGCAACCGTCCCGGTTGTGATTGATGTTTGCCCTCCCACGTTCGAACGCTCTTATCTGCAAGAGACAAGATGCTGATCGGCCGGAGAAAAAAGACGGAAATTGGCGATGGAATTTCTGAATGTTACGATCAGCACACCACCCAACTCTTAAAAAAGTTCGTGCTTTTTCGTGTTTTTCGTGGTTAAAAACCTTGTTTGGACGCCTTCTAAGTTAAGGACAAATCACCAGTACAACTCATGATAACACCAGCCCTAAAAAGACGCTTCCTCCTGGGAGTGAGACTGTGTTTATTGCCGTTGCTGCTGGCCATGCTTGCCGGCTGCGGCCGCCGCGAGGAACATACCCCGGCTTTAATCCTGGTTCGCTCCGGTGCAAAGCAAATCGGCCTGCCAGGCACGGAAAGCAAGGACGATCTGCTCATCGAGATCGTAGGGCCCCTGCGGCGAATTGGCCTTAGCAATCAGAAGCGGCGCTATCCAGTCGCCAATGTCCCGATACGCATCGAGTCCATCGAAACCGACACCGGGGCAGTGGCGTTGACTCCCGAGGGAAAGACCGATGTGGCCGGCACTTTTCGCAGCAAATTACGTTTCGGCGCGACGATTGGCGACCAGTATTTCCGTATCTCCTGCCCGGATGTCGATAATGTCGAGCCGGTTATTTTTTACCTGATCTGCGGAATTGAAGTGCGCGGGGACAATCAGCAGACGATGGCCGGCGATGAGACGCCGGAACCGATTCAGGTGCAGATCGGCGGTCCGGAAAATCCCCAAGCCGGGGTGCCGGTTTTTTTCAAGCTGGTTTCCGACCCCACTAAGGCGCGTCTGACCGCCAGCAGGGTATTGACCAATGCCAAGGGAATTGCAACCACCCGCCTGCACACAACAAAGGGGTTCACCGGAAAGCATGAAATTCTCGCGGAGATCGGGGATCGCGAGCATTCCGGCATGTATCAGTTCCGGGCCATTCCGATTACTGCAATGTCGCTGAGCTGGACAAAGCTGGCCATCCAGGTACTGGGCGGCCTGGCTCTGTTCATCTACGGCATGACCCTGATGAGTGACGGTTTGCAGCTGATAGCCGGCAACCGCCTGAAAAATATCTTGCAGATGTTTACCGGCAACCGGATTTCCGCAGTGCTGGCTGGTCTTGGCATCACCGCTTTGATTCAGTCCTCGAGCGCAACCACAGTCATGGTCGTTGGTTTCGTCAATGCGCAACTGCTTAATCTGACGCAAGCCATCGGAGTGATCTTCGGTGCCGCGATCGGAACGACAGTCACTGCCCAGATGGTCTCTTTCAACCTCGAAGTACTGGCGATGCCGGCCATCTGCGTTGGTGTCATTGCCCTGCTGGGCGCGAAAAAAAGCAACAGCCGCGGCATTGCCTATACCATCCTCGGCTTCGGGCTGCTTTTCTTCGGCATGATGCTGATGTCTGACGAAATGAAGCTGATTGCGGATTTCCCGAGTTTCAAGGCTGCTTTCCAGCACTTTGACTGCACGCCGAAACCGGGTTCGGGCTTGCCACTCATTCCGGTGATAGGTGCGGTTCTAGTTGGCACGATTATGACCATGATTGTGCAGAGCAGTTCGGCCACGGTCGGTCTGACTATCGCCCTTGCCCAGAGCGGTCTGTTGAATTTCTACACGGCCGTGCCGCTGATCCTGGGCGACAACATCGGCACCACGATCACCGGGCTGCTGGCTTCCCTGAATGCCAGCCGCACCGCCAAACAGGCTGCTGTGGCAGCAACCATTTTCAAAACGCTGGGGGTAATCATCATGATTGCCCTGTTTTACGTGCCTTGGAACGGAGTACCCTGCTTTCTGCATTTGATCGACCTGATCACTGCCGGCGATGTCTTTGCGGAACACCCCGAAAACATTGGGCGCCATCTGGCCAGCGCGCATACAGTTTTCAATGTGCTCAATGTATTGGCCTTCCTGCCCTTCATCGACTTTGTCGCATGGCTCTCGAGAATTCTGGTTCCAGGTCGTGCCAATGGCAAGGAAGATGGCAGCCGCATCTGCTACCTCGAACAGAATCTGCTCAATGCGCCATCAGCGGCTCTTGATCAGTCGATCATCGCCCTGATCAAGATGACCACAGCGGCGGTCGATCTTTCCCGGGATGCGGTCAACGCTTTTGTCAGCAAGGACACGACAGTTGGTGACAAGCTGGTCAAGCGGGAAGGGATGATTGACCAGGCGCAGCATGACATCATGGAATACCTGGTCAAGCTCACCCGCCGCAATCTCAGGGAACAGCAATCCGCCATCATACCGGTATTGATGCATTGCGTCAATGACGTCGAACGGATCGGTGACCGGGCCATCAACATCTATGACCTGATCAACAACCTCGAGGCGACAGCCACCGATTTTTCACCGAGGGCCATGCTCGAGATCAAAGAAATCGAGCTGAACGTAAGCAAATGCGGGCAGATGCTGGTTGATGGCATCTCCGGCAATGATTACACCTTGATTGACAAAGTGATGACACAGTGCGGTGAAATCAGCCAGCTGTGTGCGCGCTTCGAACACAATCACGAGGTGCGCCTGCACAGCAAGGATTGCAGTGTTGAAAATGGCGTCATTTACGTCGAGCTGTTAGCCAATCTTGACCGCATTTCGGCGCATCTGCTCAATCTCGCCGAGCGTTCGCGTGCCATTCTTGATCACCGCATGTCCTTCCGCAGTGAAGAAAAAGGGAAAGCGTGATGAGAAGAAGCCTTGATTATCTGGAAGGGCGCAAATTCTGCGTTGTGTTTGTCAAAGTGCTTGATGTGGCTACAGAGCGCGTACAGTTGCGCTGTCTGCGCGGCAGGGCGAGCATTGAAAAGGGGCATATCAATGTCGTGGCGCCTTCAGGCAATCTGTTTACTGTGCCGGGGACTGCCATGTCTTCGGTCATGCCTAATGACGGCACTGCCCTGCTGAAAGACGCCGAGTACTTCTGCCTGGTCAAGGTGGACGAGAATATTGAACTGGTCAGCGAAGGCTCCGAAGGAATCGTGTATTGAAAGAAAACCCGCCATGCAATTGATTAAACGTAACGATAAAGATTTTCAGAAGAAGCTCGAACCCCTGCTGAAGCGCAGCGCATTCTCGAGCGACATTGACCGCTCCGTCAGCGAAATCCTCGAACGCGTTCGCAGAGAAGGCGATGCCGCTCTGTCAGCTTTCGCCCTGCAATTCGACCATGCTACACTGACTCCCCAGGAATTCCGGGTGAGCGATGCGGAATGCCGCGATGCTGTGAAAAGCGTGGATTCCGCGACGCGTGCTGCGGTGGATTGTGCCGTTGCTCAGATTCAGGATTTCTCACGTCGTCGTTTGCCCGCCAACTGGTCCTGCACTCCGCGTGCCGGGGTGACCTTGGGCGAACAGTTTTCGCCGCTCGAGCGGGTTGGCTGCTATGTGCCTGGGGGTACCGCCCCGTTGATTTCGACGGTTGTGCACACGGTTGCCATGGCCGCCGCTGCCGGGGTTCGTGAGATTGTAGTCGTGACTCCACCGGGGAAGGATGGTGCCGTCAACCCGGTTTTGCTTTATGCCTGCCAGAAGGCTGGCGCGACGGAAATTTACCGCCTGGGCGGGGTATATGGAATTGCCGCTCTGGCTTTTGGCACCGCTACCGTTCGCAAGGTTGAAAAGATTGTCGGGCCGGGCAATGCCTATGTAACCGCCGCCAAACGCCAGGTTTATGGAGAAGTTGCTCTGGACTTGGTGGCGGGTCCCTCGGAGATCATGGTCATTGCTGATGCGTCAGCCAATCCTGCCTTTATCGCCGCTGACATGCTGTCGCAGGCCGAACACGGTTCCGGGCGCGAACAGGCCGTCATGCTCAGCACCAGTGCTGATCTGCTGCCGGCTGTGCGTGACGAGCTGCTGCGGCAAAGCAAACTGCTCGAACGCAGCGAATGCATTGAAAAAGTTTTGCAAAACGGGGTTTTCCTGGTCGAGGTCGAAGACCTCGTCGAGGCTGCGGAACTGGCCAGCCTCTATGCGCCGGAACACCTCGAACTCATCGTCGAAAAACCACGCGAACTCGCACCAAAAATCACCGCAGCCGGAGCCATTTTCCTGGGTTCCTGGACACCGGAGCCGGTTGGTGATTTTGTCGCGGGGCCAAGTCATGTGCTTCCTACCGGCGGCAGCGCCCGCTTTTTTTCCGGACTGACTGTCGAGATGTTTTTCCGGCGCTCGAGCCTGGTGGAATACGACCGCAATGCCCTCGAACGCGAATTGCCGGCAATAACCTGCTTTGCGAAGAACGAAGGCCTCGATGCCCACGGCAACAGTGCCGCAATCCGCTTCTTGTAAACACGGACTTTACACGGACGGGACACGGACTTTACACGGACGGGACACGGACTTTACACGGACTTTACACGGACGGGACACGGACGGG
>JAPXLT010000228.1:0-8019 GCA_033809415.1 Lentisphaeria bacterium | reverse complement strand
GCGGTGAACAGATTGATATGGAAAGTTTTCTCGAGAACGCTCTGAAACGTCCGTTGGAACAGCTGGAACGCTTCGGCGACCTGAAGGAAGATGCAGGCAGCAGGGTTGCGGCAGCCGACAAGCCGGTCTATATTCCGGTCAGCCTGCCTTTTACCGCGACATTCGATCCGTCTCAAAAAGAAATTGCGGTGACCGGAAAATTGCAGCAGGATGGCATTTATTCGTCCGGTGAATACTGGTTTGCCAGCCTGCGGCTGCCCGTCTCGAACACGGCGCTGAAACTGCGCCTGCAACTTTCGACAGACCTCGAACAAAAAGGCAAGCTCGGAATCATTTTGTATCCGGATGATACCTTTCAGACATTACAGCATCTGTGCTGGGGCAAGTTGCCCGGAGTGGACGGCTGGCTGGAGTTTGACATTCAATCCAAATTCTTGCAAAAGCCGACCAGGCTGGTATTTTATAATGTGGCACGACAGGGCGAAATAATCATCCGCCAGTTGCAGATTCTCCCGGAAGAACAGCATGAATAAGCGAATTCCTGCATACCAGCGTGTGTATAACGAGCTTTGCCAAGCCATTCAGCAGAAACTATTTGTGCCGGGGGAAAGTCTTCCTGCGGAGCCAGAGCTGGCTCGCCGTTATGATGTTTCGATCGGTACACTGCGCCGGGCGACGGAACAGCTCGAACGTGAGGGACGCTTGCAGCGGCGCCAGGGCAAAGGCAGCTTCGTCACCGGGCAACCTACTTTGCAGAAAAACGTCCGGACTGCTTCGTTGAACCATACGCAACCTGCATTTTCTTTCGGAGTGCAACAGCCATTGTTTGCCCAGTCGGATATCTGCCGGATCATCTTTCCGGATAGGGTCTGCCGTCCTTTGCTGCTGGGATTGCCGACGCCGGGGCAGGAGCTTTCACCGGGCTGGCAGCAGAGTTCGCTGGTGCAGCTGCCATTGACCAGCTTTGCCCAACCTGAACTGCAAAAACTGCTGGCGCCATTGCCAGAGGAATTCGCCGCATATTTTCCGGAAAACATTCTTCGCGAATGCCGTGCCCTCGATGGCACCCTGCGCTTCCTGCCCCTGGTCGCTAACATGACCGTGGCCTATCACTGGCAAGCCGGAAAAGGAATCGAGAATTTCTCCGAATTCACCTATCCGCAATTTCTCGATTATCTGCGGAAGCTCAAAAAGACCCAACATCTTGCCCCCTTTGGACTACAGCCGTTCCCCGGTCTTTTTTATGAAACACTGCTGGAATATTTTGCCTGCACGGATTTTCGAGGGGCTGCCTTTGCACATGTGGCAACTTTTTTGCAGACCTTGCGGGAAGAAGACTTGTTCTGGACGGGGTTCGGTCAATCCATAACAACGGAAGAGATGTTTCAGCGGCCTTATTTTCGCTGCACATTTATAGGGCCTCACCCGTTGGATTTGCTGGCCGATCCAACCGCATGGACAATTACTGCCCTGCCGCAGAAGCACGGCCAGGCCTCTGTATTCGGGCTGGCTTTGCCGATCCATGCACCGCATTACGAGGCTGCCCTTGACACCCTGGAAAGCTTGTTTGCTGACCCTCAGCGTTTGGCAGACTTGAGTCTTTGTGCACCCGCCAGTCTTCCTGCCTTGGAATTATGGTGCCGGAAATATCCGGTTCGTGGCATAGAGACTTTCTTTCAGGAGTTACCCCATTGTCAAATTCGCAACGGGTGGGACTACGAAGACAACTATGCCCGGAAACTCATTGATATCCTCCGTGAATTGACCTTTGGAAACATTTCTGCGGAAACTGCCGGCCAGCTGCTGCAACAGTTGCAGGCAAGCTGTCGAATTGACTTGCCCGCATTGCTTTGGCAATGAGGAAATGCACCCCGCACCCCGCACCCCGCACCCCGCACCCTGCACCCTGCACCCTGCACCCTGCACCCTGCACCCTGCACCCTGCACCCTGCACCCTGCACCCTGTCCAGGAAATCATTGTGAAGAACCGACTGAAAGCCTACCTTGACACAAGCATCTCCGATTATGCTAAAAATTTTGATCCGGAATGGAACCTGCTGGGGAACTATCCCGCTTCTTTTTACACACCGGATTATTTACAGCAGCATTTCGGGGAACTTGGTGCCATGGCTTTGCACAGTTTCCCGATCTCGCTGGCCTATGCACTGGCTTTGCAGGTAAGCGAACCCGATGCGAACGCTCAAAAAAGAGCAATTGACATTGTACGTGCAAGCATGAACCTGGCACCATTGAGTAATGGCGCATTGAAATGGTTCCTCGAAGAAAAACACTTCCGCGATGGCAATGGCAATTTTTTCTCCGGCTTGCTGCTGCTTTTGCTGGAGCGCTATTTTGGCTCTCTTTGGCCGGACAGCCTGCGAGCCGATGTGCAGCAGCAGTTGCAGAAAATGCTGCCGATTTTTCGAGCTGAACGTGCTACCAACAATCTCAGCTACGTCAATCCCACACTGGCATCTTATACAATCTGCTGCCTGCTCACAGAACGCTTCGATGCAAAAAATATCGATGAAGAACGCCACGAATTCCTCTTTTATGCACGGCATCTCCGGGAACGTGGAGTTAATGAAAGTTTTACACCGACCTACTACAATGTAGACCTGATGATACTGTTGGCCGCATTGTTGGCCAGCTCGGACAAAGCCTTTCGGCAGGAAGCACATTCTCTCTTGCATGAAGTCTTCCTCAAGCAAATCGTGTTTTTTGGAAACCGTTTCCCTGCACCTTTCAGACGAGGATATAATGGCGAATATTTAAGCCACAGACAGGATTTTCTACCCTTCCTTCTGGGGTGGAATCCAGATTATCAGACCGGCACCGATACCTATCTGAACCTGGCGCTTCCCGCAGTACTGGCACTTTTTCTGCAACAAAATCCTGACTTCCAAATGAAGGCCGCCGAAGAACTGCCTCGAACCCTGCGCAGCCGAGTAGCAGATGACTGCGAAGGTTGTAGTTATCTTGATAAAAAATTCCTGCTGGGTTCCTTTGACCGCTATCCCGGCATCACTACCGTCTGGCAATGTGTTACCACCGGTGGCAGCGGCTGGCAGGATGCTCCGGTCTTCCTTAGCCTTGAAAATCCTAGTCTGAGCAGCATGGTGCTGCGCTTGGAAGCGATCGATGCCCAGGATCAATTGCAGACGCATCCTTTCCAGGGGAAGTTTATGATGAGTAAAATGCTGCGCCTTTACCCCTGGCGCAGTTTTCCGCCAGAGCCAAAATTACGCTGCTTGCAGAAAAATGGGGAACTACTCTGCCTGTGGAAAATTGACCGTGTAGACGCTGTGCTGAAGCGTCTTGGCTTCAATCTGCATTTCAGCCGGTGCCGACCAAAAATCTATGATCTCGACTGCGATAAGCCGCTGCCTGATGACAGCAGCAAAGCACGTATATTGCTTGATATCGATGGGATTTGGCTGTTTTTAGCTGCTTTGCAGCGTGTGGACATGGCCAGTTCCAGTCTATCGCAAGGAAGCTTCTTGCCACCCGCACTGCATTGCCGATATGGCACGGATAGTTTGGATTGCAGCATGTACAATTACAATGGCGAGGCTCAATCTTTTGTGCAGAATCATATCAGCGGCGGTTTCTTTCTGGCCGTTCTGCCATACTGCTCCGATTTGCAAACAGCCCGGCAACAGGTGCTGCTTTATAATATCAGCGATCAGTTTATTTCCAATCGCTATGACGGACACATTGACCAGAGAGACAGCATCCGAAAAGTATCGGTACAAAGCCCCAACGGCAACCTGGAATTGACCTGCGACCATTACCAGTGGAAATGAAATTTAGGACGATGGACAGGGACAGGAATGGACACGATGGACGGAATGGACAAGAATGGACTGCTGAATGGACAATGGACGATGGACAGAGATTATGTCGCGCCCTTTCAGGGCTTTGCCGATGGTGTGATCCCTGACCCAGGGCGTTGCCCTGGGCTGGTATGTCGCGCCCCTTCAGGGCTAATTCCGGCATCGCCGATCCCACTGACCAGCTGTCCGTGTAAAGTCCGTGTCCCGTCCGTGTAAAGTCCGTGTCCCGTCCGTGTAAAGTCCGTGTAAAGTCCGTGTAAAGTCCGTGTAAAGTCCGTGTAAAGTCCGTGTAAAGTCCGTGTAAAGTCCGTGTATTTCGTGGTTAAAAAGTTTTAAGTAACGAGTATTGCCCTGCCCCCTTTATTTTACCTGGAATTCCAAAGCATCGGGCCAGACGCCATACGCGCATGCTGAAATCAGCACCATGCTTCTGATGCCTTCAGTGATTTTGACATCATCCAGGACGGCGGTTTGCTCGAAGGCCTCCGCCTTGAGATCGCCTACATATTTGCCGTCAATGATGACCAAAGCCTTGGACGGCCAACGGAGGTCTTCCGGATAGGGTCTGCGCGGCATGGTCAGGCGATAAGTGCCCGACTGCTTCACATCCAGGGTATAAGTGACAAATTCGCCTGCTTCTCGCAAGCCAAGTTTTTTTCGGCTGAACAACTCTTTGCCGATAGGATGCGGCGTCCAACTCTGCTTGAAGCAGGAAACGTTGTGTCCGCCAGTATTGAAAGCGGTAGGATCGATCTTTCCCGGGATAGCTGGCATCCGATCCTGCCAAGGCTGCCCGGGCTGCAAGTCGCTGATCATGGGGAAGACATCGGTATAGCCGACCTGGCCGGAGGAATCCTGGACAACGATCCGGTAAATATGGGGATAGCGGTCCAAGTTCATTTGTGCGCCGCTGCGCCCGGCCTGATGCCACGGGGTGTCCTTATAGTGTTTCCAGTCGATGGCAAGCTGGAAATCATAAGGTGGGGAAGTTTTGTAATCCACCAGGCGGCCATTGTCGAACAGATAAGCCGTACCAGGTTTGGAACTGACTGCGCCAAGCGAAAAAATCTCACCTTCGGCAACGAGCGATTTCTGCGGGAGCTTGCTCCAGGTGACAACCGGGGCAGTTTGCCTGGGATATTCATAGACGCGTACCCAATCAACAATAAATTCCTCTTTTGTACCGATAACTCCACGCCCGCCAGACTGGCCTACGCAGACGCCGATGCAGAGATAAAGCGTACTGGTGCCAAAGCCGTGATTGATGGCGTCATAAGTCAGGCTTTGCCAAGGGCTGTGACGGGAATTGGCTTCCACCAGCTGACCGTTGATATAAGTCGAGATTTCGAAAGGGGTCCATTTGCAGCCGATGACATAGAAGTCATCGAGGGAGCCGGGCAGATTCATGTGGTAGCCATAGCTGTCCTGGTGGCTGCCTCTGGTAGCATGCAAATTACTGGCAACGACGGGTTTGCCCCCGCGAGTGGAATAATCCTCGAAAATATCGATTTCATAGCCGCCGCCCAGTTGCATGTTACGCCCTTCGTCATAGAGCCAGAAAGCCGCCCAGCACCCCGGCTTGCGAGTGAAGCGCACCTTCGCTTCAAAATAACCGTAGGAGAAGCGTTCTCTGGAATATAGATTTTTCGCGCGCCCTTTGACTTTTCCGTTATCGTCGGCGTTCCATTCGCAGGTGACATGCAGCTTTCCATCCTTGAGGACGGCCAAGTCATTGTTGGCGTTGGTTTCCCGACTCCAGGGTTGCGAGGTCCACTTATTTTTCCAGTCGACTTCCGTCCCGTCAAACTCATCTTGAAAAATCAGCGGCCAACCGGCTTGTTCAGGATCAAAAGTCGCTGCCAAGTCGATTTTCATGGGGATGGAATGGCTTTTTACTTCACGGCTGGCCAGTCCGTTGAAATACTCATCAACAGTGACGGAGACGCCATTGACGGCAACCGTGGCTGCGAAAGACTTCAAGTTCGTGCAGTCCGCTTTGCCGGAAAAGGCGAAGAGCCTGCTGTCATGGATGCTACCGGCATTGACCAGATATTCTGAAGCGCTGACCGCGAAGATCAGGTCGGCGGGCAAGGAAGCGAGCGGCAGAACACTGCTTTTCAGGGTGACTCCACGTTGTTTCACCGTCATCTTCAAGTCCCCCTGGTCGGTTTGTCGCCATACCGAAAGAACCAATTCCTGCCCAAGGCAAAAATCCAGTGAGCCGGCGCCGTCGAACTGGTAGAGGCGCAGACCGGAGGCGAAGTATTTGTTGCTGGTTTTACCCGGAAGGTCGTATGTTTTCTCCGGGAATTCCAGGCGTGTGCCCGGTGCATAAATGGCTACTGTTACAAGATTGTCCATGCCTTCGGTGAAAATTCGCTTGACCCGCTGCGGATTTCCCGACCGGGGAGTGTCCTGTTCGTAGTCGTCACTGTCGAATTTTTCAACAATCTTGATGCTCGAGGACAGATTTCGCAAGTCTTCGGCGCCTCCTATTGAAATTCCGGGCGTCTTTCCGGTACCGGATTCGAATTTCACTGCGACTACATTATCCCCCTCTTCCAATTCAACTTGTACGATATGATTGCTGAAATGTGGGAAGTCCGACCCGTCGCCGCTTTTGAGTGTATCGATGACGCATTTGCCATTCACATGCAAAGCCATGAAATAATCAGCGCCGGCACCCAGCGTATAGGGGCTGGCGCAGGTTGCCTTGATCTTGCCATACAGCCAGGCGCAATTGCGCAGTTTTGGAGTGGGGAACAACGATGTCAGATCGAGCTGCCCGTTTTCAGGAGTCAGCAACACCCCCTTGATTCCGTCAATTTCCTCCGGGATTGTTTTCAATGGCGGTTCCGCGTCATTGGCGACATTGGGAAAGACCAGCCACTGGCTGGGGAATTTGGCTTCGCCGACATAGTCGGTGGCCTGCAAGATGAGCCTGCTATCGGTCATATCAAGTTCCCCGCCATTGCCTGTTCCGACGGTGATCAGAATGCGTCGAGTGGGCCTTTTCCCCTCAGTGTTATCAACCCCGACGCTCAGGGCAACATCGTCCCAGTCCTGCGTCAGCTCATGGCGGACGGACCGCGACGACTCGCAAATCCATTTGCCTTCTGCATCAAGATTATGCAGTTTCAGAAAAAAGACGCCTTTTCCTTTTAATCTGGCGTGAAAGGTGACGGTGTCGCCAGCCTTGGCAGCCGGTCGGATAGAAGACGCCACGGCAAAGCCATACTCCCCTCTTACCTCACGTATCGACAAGACAGAGTTTTCGCATGTCATCACCGGATCCGGCTTGTAACCTTTCCAATGATGGAGTTTCCAAGTGCCGTCCAGTTGGAAATCATCGGCATTGAGGATGGCGGCGGTCATTGCCAAGGTGATGGCCAAGACTTTGATTGATTTGAGCATGATCTTTCCTTTAGTTGTAAAAAACTGTCACTCAGCTTTACATCCGAAACGCTTTCCCAAGCCAGCCAATTTCTGGCAGGGTTATTTTCTAAAGCCTACCGCGAAATCTTCGAGTTTGAAGTTGTTGCGATTCACGGTTGTGGCGTGCCCGTCAAAATAGCCCACGTTGAAGGCGCTTCCGCCCAGGCATTCCAAGGTGCTGGTTGAAGACGCATAGCTTCCGCCATGTCGATAAGCCTGCCAGCGAAAAGAGCCAAGCCTCTTGACGGAATAGGAGTCTTTTCGCCCACTATCCACCAGCAGCATGGCTTGCGCGGCACTGGTTACACAAGTGGACCTGACCGGAGGATTCAAAAGGGCGCCGGTAGCTTTGTTATAAACACTCCCACTGGCCAAATCCGTGTTGACAGCGTAATGGGTATATGAAAAAAGATTGCCTGAATAATAGCCGAAATCAACGGGTTCTGCCGGGCACTTGAACAATTTGCGTTCCTGCTTGTAGATCGGGGTGCCACATTCCGCGACAGTCGGCGCCCTTCCAGTAAGCATGATGATCACGTTATTGACCCAAAGACCGTGCCCGGTATTGTACCAGGAGGCAGGAAGAATCCAGGAGTCGTATTCATCCGAATAGGAGATATATCCCAGCAACAGCTGCTTTTGATTGTTGAGGCAGCCGATCTTGAAAGCGGACTTACGGGCACCGCTCAGGGCAGGAAGCAGCATCGATGCAAGAATTGCGATAATCGCGATAACGACCATTTTACAT
>JAPXLT010000227.1:0-2076 GCA_033809415.1 Lentisphaeria bacterium | reverse complement strand
GCTGTCGGAAAAGAACATTGGTCACTATATGTGCCAAAATTCAAAATTTTCTCACCGTCCCAAAGATGATAAGTATAATTTCCTTTCTGAAACGGTTTTTCTTCCGGCCAAGTGACCTTTTCTCCGGCAAAAAACCAACGGATGCCGGAAGCATCCGTAAATTCCACCCCGGGACACGCATAAAAATCAGGTGATGAATATCTTGCGCAATCCCGTCGCAGCGACTCATATTTTTCAGCCGACAATTTTTCGAGCGGGTCTGCAAATACGATGCCGGACAGGCCGGCTGCTTTTGCAGCATGGACATAGTCCTCGACGGAGCTTTGCCCGTCACTGTAGTTCGAGTGAAGCCCGAAAATATACTTGTGGAACTTCTGCTGAACCGCTCCAAATTCACTTTCATCCCAGGAAACGCTTTCGGGGAATTGTATTTTTTCATAAGGGGTTGCCACATAGGTGCCGAATTCCGGATTGCCTGCCACCGGCTCTGCGCACCATTTGAGGGCATTGCAAATCAGCTGCATCCCGCCCCCGCTTTTGCCTTCCGCCCCCCGTTCCTCGACGATATGACTCCAGGTAGGCTTCCCATAATTCTGGCCAGTATGGACATTTTGAATCGGGATGCAGACAATTCGTCCTTTTCCGAGCGTCCGCGCAGCAACAATGGCGGGTTCGCTCTTTACCATGCCGGGCACATCCAGTTGAAAAACATTCTGGTAGTTCTTCTGATAAGTGGCCGCCGTTTTTTCTCCACGGACAAGAATCTGCCAATCTGCCGAATAGTCAATATAAGTTGTGCCAGGTGACTTGATGTAGCTGAAGAATGGGAACCAGAGATTGCTGATATTCTCTGTCACCGGATGCTTGACCATATTCCCGGTCGGGAAAAAATCATTGAAAAAGCCAATTTTCCATTCATGATTGACTTTTCTTGTCAAATCCGCCACGCCTTCTCTGGTTATGGCCATCCCTAATGGCTTAAAAACGAGATTCCAGAACTTCTCATCATCATGCCCGGGATACCTTGTATTAACCGGGATGAGAACCAGTCCACCGCCGGACTCGACATACTGCTGCAAAATCTCTCCGACTTCGACCGCTTTTCGCTGGAGCTTGTCATTCAGCACCGCGACCGTCTCATCACTCATGCGCAACATGACCACATGAAATTTTTTCAGCTCCTGGAGAAATTTCGCACGGGGAAAGTCCCTGGCAAAGATGTCGTAATCAATAAAGCTGCTGCGAATGCCTTGCTTTGCAAAGTATTTGTAAAGAGGGCTATCATGCTCATACTCGATTTTGCGCATGTTGCCATCCGGCTCCGTCAGCGCGGCAACAATTTCCCCGGCGGGAAGTGAATTAGTACAAAATAGAACAAAGGCTAGTAATATCAGCATAAAACGCATTGTGCTCTCCTTTTCAGGTTGCTGTATGGCATGAATTGCACGCACGACTGGACCTAACGGATTTTTCCCTGGTTTTCACTTACCAGAATCGTCCCCACATAACGTGTTTCCACGGATCCGCCCAGGTTTTATAAGAACTGATACAGGGGGTGTTATTTCGATTTCCACTCTGCACACTGCCATCAAGCATTCCCATGTTGGTAGAATTTTCATGACGAAAAGCCAATGCCCCCTGTACATAGGGATTGACAGAATAAAGATCGTTATCTGCTTTATAGCCCGCATTATCCATGTCTCCCGACTCTCCCACAATCATCACTGCAGACGCACCACCTTTTTTGACTCTTCCTAGGAGGTTTTCCTGCTTGAACCATTTATAAGCGCCACTTTCTGTTGGGTTGGTAATCACGCTGTTGATGCCGTAGCTGACTGTTCGAATATAGCCTGGCGTGTTGTTTGGCCTAGGAAAACCTGTTCTATGGTCACTCGGGCATTGAAAAATGCTTTTGCCATGACTTATTGCCTTGTCACGGCAATAAGTTCGTGTCTGCTGATAATATCCCGTATAACAAAGCATTGTATAGTATTCTCCAAAATCGCCATTCGGCAAGGTTCCTGACCAGTATGGAACCTGTCTCTTATACACATCTGACGCTGCCGACGATGCCGG
>JAPXLT010000226.1:0-5903 GCA_033809415.1 Lentisphaeria bacterium | reverse complement strand
TACATCGTCATATACAGACCGATCTGACGCAATCGAGAAGAACAGTCTATTTTCTGCGCCTTCGCCCGCGCCTTGCTCAGCGCCGGCAGCAGCATGGATGCGAGGATGGCGATAATTGCTATAACGACCAGCAATTCGATCAGTGTGAAAGAGTTACGCTTCATTGTCCGGTTGTTGTCCATTTCGACCTCCTTGATGCATTTGCTTGTAAAAATCTTCATGCTGTTCACCTTTATTTTAAAATGATGGTTTTGACCTCGAAAGGTTTGAAAGACAAGGTTTTACTTGGCAAGAGGACGGCGTTCTTCCCCCTGCAATCAGTCTCGAAGACCTGGCATTTGGTGTTGATTTCGAGCGCCGGTTCACTGCGTCCGATGCTTTCGTACAGGCGAACGAGGATTCCGCCGTCAGGACATGTGTGGATTGCCGAAAGAGCGATATTGGACTGCTTATAACGCAAGAGGCTGGCGGATTTTTTGCTGACTGCTTTGGTCTTGGTTTGCCGGCAAATGGGCGGTCTGTTCAGCATTGCCCCCAGTTGCACGGCCTTGCCTAGTTCGGCGGGCGAATGCGCCTGGAATGCGAATGCGAAGTTATGCCTTCCCTGTTCGAAAGAGCCTTCCTGTGGATACATGCTGCCATCTGCGCAACGGGTGCCGCTGCGCAGCAAAGCGATCAGGATGTTCTTGCCGACCAGCTGATGCCCGGGGGTGCCGGTGTTGGCAATGCTCAACCCACCTTGATTGTCGCTGTAATTGACCCAATCGAGAGCCGGCCAATCTCCGGAAGCATGCTGATAATCCTTCCGGTTCAAAGCAGTCGCAGTCGATGCATACTCACAGGGCACTTCGAAGTAGGGTCTGCGAATCATGCTGCCGAAGGGGACTGCATACGTTCCGACCGCATTTGCCGGTTCCAGGCATACCGGGAAGCGGATGCCGACTTTCGTGTTCTTGCCCTGCCAGTCAACTTGCAGATTCATCCGGAAGTATGGCTGGTGCTTTGGGAAAAGGAATTCTTTGCGGAAGGCCAGTGAACCAAAGCCTGTCCAGTAGTCGCCATGATTGCCGGATATCGGCTTGCGCCCCGGGCGCACCCGCCCGGCAGTCACCACCTGGAAGAAAAGAGGGCCTTCGCTGATTTCGACGAGTTCCTCATCCTGGCACTCCGAGCCGCAGGGTTCATTCATGAAACTCTCCGTCCACATCGAACCATTGTCCCAGCGGAAGAGAATCTCGCCGAAATTGCTGCCGAAAATATTCCGTTCGGACTGGAGATCGACGATCTCCGCGCGGCCATCTTTGAAATCCGCCTGGAAGTATGGCGTGGTAATGCTGGTGACTCCCTTTAGGACTTTGCTGCCGGAGCTGTCAGATTTTTCCTTCTGCAACTGGAATCCGGCTGCTCCCAAGGCCGGCAGTTCCGCCTCGAAGAAGATGCGGTCGCCCAGGCGTTGCACCGGGACTCCGGCAGGCACCTGCCCCTTATCCAGTTCTGCCTCCACCAGATAAAGTCCAGGATGCGGATGAGGATTGAAGACGGTCAGCGGGCCTGCGGAAAGCTGATCCAGGCTTTGTTCGGCGATTGCCTGGCTTTCTTTCTGTACAAAATCAATTTTCTCCTGGATTTCCTGGTTGGCCTTGTCTGTATGGCAACCGCAAATGGCATCATGAAATTGTGCCAGGATCAGTTCGTGCCAGAGCGGCTCGAAATCAACCTTGCGGCGGCTGAGCGCCGCCAGCGCCTCCGCCTGGAACAGCAGGTGTTCGGCTTTGCGCACGCCCTGCTTGACAGTGATGCGGGTGGTGTAGCAGCCGCTGAAAACGGGATTCATTTCCCCGCAGAACAACGGCAGGGTACTGGGATCGATGCGTGCCATGAAATCTGCGACTCGACCGAAAGTCACCGGACGGCCGCCCTGGCGGTTGGCCACTTCGATGATCCAGAACAAATCTTCCTCGAGAACTCCGAGTTCGGTGAAATAAAAAACCAGGGCGTCGCCTTCGAGTTGTTTCAGGTCGGCCACTGTCTGCCCCAGGCGCACTGACGGCGGATAAATGACCGGCACGTTGGTGACATAGCCCTGATGGGCGACGCAGGCAGCGCTGTTGGCCACCACGACCCGGCTGCCATCCAGACCCTGCCACAAGAATGGACGGTTGGCATCAATCGAGGAATCAAGATTCGGCATGCGCCCGGGCACCAGATAGCGATAACCGGCCAATTGTAAAATCTGCGGCAATTGGGAAGACATCCCGAAAGCATCCATCATCCCGCCAATCTCAGGAACAACGCCGAAATGCCGTTCATACCAGTCTCTGCCCATCAGCAGATTGCGCAGCAGGGATTCCCCCTGGCACAAGTTCAAATCCGGGATCGCCATCCCTCCCAGCATCTCGAGGCGCCCCTCCTTCACATATTTGCAGAACTCCGGCAAAGCCTCCGGGTGCTGTTCGAGATAGACCCGGACGACCTCGGCCTGGTCAAAATGAAAGTGAAAATCCGGATATTTGGCAAAATAAGTCCGCACCCGGTCAATCTGCTCCTCGCGGACTTGCGCATACTCGCCAAAAGTGCGGTTCCAAATCAGGTCCGAATGATGAAGACAACTCAAGAACATCTTTCCCGGCAGAGGCGAACGTGCCGCGCAATCTGCTGCAACCTCATTTTTTGCCTGAGCCTGATTCTGGTTGGGCAGAACAAAAAAGCCGCTGGCGCCGCGACACTCGATGAAACCGTCAGTCACCAGCTCCTTCAAGGCATTCTGAATCACGCACAAGCTGACCTTGAAATGCCGGGACATGTCACGAACTTTCGCCAAACGATCGCCAGGAGATATCGCGCCGGAACGAATATTCTCCAGGATCGCGTCAATCACCTGCTGCTTCTTTGTCGGACTGCCTTTTAACGCCATTGTGAAAATCCTTTCATGATCTGTCAAAAACTCAATATAAACAGGAAAATAATAAATTCAAATACAAAATAATAAAAAAAAATACAAGATGAAAATAAGTGGGTAATGGGTCTTCTGTAGTGCGGGGTGCGGGGTGCGGGGTGCGGGTCAGACGTGGTGGACAGTGTGGACAGTGTGGACGGTGTGGACGGTGTGGACAGGGTGGACGGTGTGGACGGTGTGGACGGTGTGGACAGGGTGGACGGTGTGGACAGGGTGGACGGTGTGGACGGTGTGGACGGTGTGGACAGGGTGGACGGTGTGGACAGGGTGGACGGTGTGGACAGGGTGGACGGTGTGGACAGGGTGGACGGTGTGGACAGGGTGGACGGTGTGGACGGTGTGGACAGGGCAAGGACATCCCCCCGCACCCCACAACAGTCAGAATAATCACAACCGGGACGGTTGCACTACTTTTTAAACTGCATGCAATCTCATCCGCCGAAGCAGCGACCCTATAGATTTTCCGCGCTTTCCGTGCTTTCCGTGGACAAAAAACTACTTTGTTTCCAGCACCCGGCATGCGATGCGGGCGATTCCGTCCGGTTCGCCTTTATCGAGCAGTTTTTTTCTGGTATACTTGACTTGCCCTCGATTGCCGCCGATGCGTTGTTGCCGGACTAGGTCGCGTTGGGAGACCAGGGGCAATTCCAGCTCGATAATCTGTCCCTCCACGAACTGTTCTATGGAGAGGTCAAGAAATCCGCTGACAATCACTTCCGTCGGCTTGCTTTTCAGCAGGTTCTTGCTAAAGTAAACGAGTGGCAGGCTGGCCAGTTCTCCGCCGGGGATGCGGTCCTCGACTTCATCGGCGCCGATATCCAGAACCCTTCCGACGATGAAGCGTCCGAAGCTCGCCAGTTCGGATTGGCTCAACGAGGCCGTCAGTTTCATTTCCAGGCCAAACAGGCTTTCAACGACTTCCTTGAAGAGGATTTGCCTGCACCAGCCTGCATTTTTCAGGTCGAGCTTCCCGCCTTCCAGCTCCAATTGCTTTTCGCAATTTTTCTGGGCAATCCCGCAACGGGGCCAGATCAATGTGGACTGCAAGATGTGGGTGGAATGTTTCTTTCCGCGCAATGACGGAATTTCAAGCCCCAGAAGCACGATTTCCAGATTCTTTTGGATTCTTCCAGCCATCTTCCGCTCCTTTTCTGCCAAAGGCACTGTCAATCAATTGATTTCAACAAGCACAACGAGAATGTAACACATGAAAATCACTTTTTCCTTTAATTCTAAAGAATACCAGACTTTGGACGTATCCGGCGAATACTTGCAAATTCCTGTTTTGCCAGTGCGCAAAAGCGGAATGCTGCAAATCCGTTTTTCCCTGCCAATCCTTGATTTCCATAGATACTGGACTCCGGATAGCCGCGTCCCCTCGAGCAAAATTTTCTGGACGATTGAAACGACTTCGGCCGCGCAGAGAAATTTTCCTTTTCTGAGTTTTTTCAATATCGCACAGCAGAACCGCGCCAGCATCGCGCTAAACAACTTGATTGACGACTGCCGGATTCTGGCTCGCATGAACCAGGAACGGTGCACTTATGACCTGACCATCAGCGTCTCGATCTGTGAAGAGACGGAAGAGTTCTGCTTGATCCTGGATTGCCGTGATCAGCCCTGGACACGCTGCCTGGCAGACTACCGCAAAAAGCTCGATATACCCGAACAGAATTTCCCGGCGGCGGCCTGGGAGCCGGTCTACTGCACCTGGTACGCAGTTCATGCGGCAGTCACCAGCGACTGGGTGGAAAAAAATGCGGCCATTGCTGCGGAACTTGGCTTTTCCACACTGATCATTGACGACGGGTGGTGCTTCGAGCAAATGAAGCGAGTCTCGCCGGAAACAATCACTACCTGGTATGAAAACATTGGCAACTGGGAAGTAGCCCCAGGCAAATTCCCGGATTTCATTGCTCACGTCCGCCGGGTGCAGAAAATGGGTTTGCGCTATCTCCTCTGGGTTGCTCCTTTCCTGATTGGTGACCGCAGCAAGATCTACGAGGAGCTGAAATCCGCCACCGATGAAAAGTACCTCGAAGGATACCACTTGCTCAATGTCCAGAAACGCAAGGAGGCGGAGCGATTGCTGAAGATGATCGCGTCGCTGCTGGAAAAGTATCCCATCGATGGTCTGAAGATCGATTTCCTTGACCAGTATTTTCCCAATTTGGAGCAGCCCCGCGGGCGCGCCACCCTTGATTTCATTGCCCGCCTCAGTGCTGCCATCCGCAATATTCGCTCCGATGCCCTGATTGAATTCCGTCAGAGTTACGCCACTCCGGGCATGCTGCCCTATGCGACTCAATTCCGGGCGGGGGATGTCCCCTTTGACTTCCTGGATAATTTTCAGCGCCTGGCACAAATCCGGATTGGACTTGGCGACCGGGTGCCAGTGCATGCGGACCCTGTCTACTGGCATCCGCAGGAAAGCGCGGTGAACATCGCCCGTCACATGATTGCCTCTCTGGCAGGCGTCCCCATGCTTTCGATGGAAATGACGACTTTGTCCGATCTCGAGAGCCGTATCATTCGCAACTGGCTGCAATTTTATCGCGACCATCTCGAGACCTTCAAGACAGGCACCTGGCATGTTCAATATCAGCAGTCAGCGGTCAGTTATATCAGTGTGCGCACGGATGAGGAACAGATCATCATCCTCAACGACGAAAAGCGCCTGGAGATGGCCATGGACAACACGGCCCGGAAGCATCATATCCTCAATCTCTCCCCGGCGCCTTTGCGCCTGCCGGGATGCACCGCCACAGGACCTGCCGGCGAAGAATGCCCGGCTGGATGCATCCCACTGGGCGGAAGAGGGTTCCGCTAAATATATGTACCCGTCAGACAAGTCGGACGGGTCGGACAAGTCGGACAAGTCGGACAAGTCGGACAAGTCGGACAAGTCGGACAAGTCAGACAGGTCGGACACCCCGCCCCCTTCACC
>JAPXLT010000225.1:0-8060 GCA_033809415.1 Lentisphaeria bacterium | reverse complement strand
GACTTTACACGGACTTTACACGGACTTTACACGGACGGGACACGGACTTTACACGGACTTTACACGGACTTTACACGGACTTTACACGGACGGGACACGGACTTTACACGGACGGGACACGGACAAGAACGCAGTCCACCTCAGATCGCAGCGTTTTTTTTGTTACGATCTTGGGTGATCTGCAAGAGTTGCTGGCGGACGAGTTCCTGGGTTGCCTCCCGGTCGTCGATGCGATCAACTTTGATTGGCTGGGAAAATACCACGGTGACTTTCGAGAATGGGAGTGGGATTTGCATTCGGTCCCAGCTTTTGAGTTCCAGATAGCGGGAATAATTGAAGCACAGTGGAACGATCGGGGCATTCGTCAAGGCCGCCAGTGCAACAACTCCGGAATGCACGCAGTATTTCGGACCTCTGGGACCGTCAACCGTAATGATTAAAGAGCGATTCTTCTGAATTTCATGCTTCAGGCTCATCAGTGCGGCTACGCCCCCGCGGCTGGATGATCCACGCACCACCTGGAATTGAAAAAGCTTAGCCAGAGTAGCAATATATTCTCCATCTCGAGAGGCGCTGATCAGCAGCGATAAATTCCGTCGCAGGAGCAGAGGCAATTGCGGCACTCCAAAGATGACCCGGTTGTGCCAGCAAGCAAAAATAGCAGGAGAAGCTACATTAACAGTCCATGGTTCTGAACAGCCTTCAATTTTCACCCGGCAGGTGAAAAACAACAGCCTACCTAACAGAGCCAGAGGCCAGGCAATCCACAGCGGCATGCGCCTTTTATTCTTGAAGGTAAAGATTTTTCGAAACCAAGTTGACATAGCTTCTTTTCTCTGCGGATGTATTAAGACAATGTCGCAAAAACTCCCCCGAAAAGCCCTGATTCCACTAGCCGGCTTGGGCACCCGGATGTTTCCCGCCAGCAAGGCCGTCCGAAAAGAGTTGTTTCCAGTCATCACGCCGGACGGTCGTTGCTGCAGCCTCCTGCAACGCCTGCTCGAAGAAGCCTATTCTGCCGGGATCGAGCAAGTCGGGCTGATCATCCGACCAGGAGACGAAGGCACCTTTTCCGCGCTTTTTGACCCTGTCGAGTCGGCAATTCATCAACGCCTATCGGATGCCGCCAAACTCGAGGAAGCCGCCTTGTTGCGCATGGGCAGCAAGATAACCTGGCTGACGCAGGCAAAGCAGGAAGGTTTCGGGCATGCGATTTACTGCGCGCGGGAGTGGATAGGCGAAGAAGCATTCCTGCTCATGCTCAGCGACCATATTTATGTCACGAACGGGGACAGGAGCTGTGCAAAGCAGCTCCTGGATGCCTTCCAGCAGCATGGGGGAAAATCGATCATCAGCCTGTATCCGGTGCATGGGGAAAAAGTCCGTCACTACGGCACTGGTGCAGGCACCTGGCTCGATGACACCCGGCAGACGCTGGAATTGACCCAGTTTGTTGAAAAGCCGGAATTGGCCTATGCCAGGCAGCATTTGCGAATGGATAACCTGCCGGAAGACACTTTTCTCTGCGTTTATGGACAATACGTGCTGACTGCCGAAATATTTGCCATTCTGGCAGAACAGATTGCCGCCAACCAGCGCCATCGCGGAGAATTTCAGCTTACCAGCGCATTGGCTGAACTCTCCGCAAAAAACCGGCTGCTCGGCTTCCAGGTCGATGGAAAACATTATGACACCGGGCAGCCTATGGCCTATGTGCGCAGCCTGGCCGGTTTTGCCGGACTGCTCGATAAACAGGAATAACCTTGGCTTACACAACCCATCTTTTAACAACGAAAAGACACGAAAATTTTTTATAGGGGTTGTTGCTTCGACGGATGAATCTGCAAGCGATTCCGCGTTTCCGTCCGTGTCCCGTCCGTGTCCCGTCCGTGTAAAGTCCGTGTCCCGTCCGTGTCCCGTCCGTGTCCCGTCCGTGTAAAGTCCGTGTCCCGTCCGTGTTCTGTTCACTCTGGCTTGCTGTTAAGCCATTCGAGCATCTCCTTCGAGAGTGGTTTGACTGTGACCAGCACTGCCTTGTCACCGGAAGGCATTTGCAGTTCCTCTTGCAGGGTTGCACCAATTAGCACTTTCCCCAGAGGGCTGTCATAGGCGATTTTATTTTCTTCCGGCTTGCTGTCAAAGCGTCCCAGGACATGGAATTGCTCCTGTTTGCCGGATGGATATTTGACCATGACCGAGCAACCCGGCACCACCGTTTCATCGACCTCGACTTCAGAAAAATCAAAGGGCCTGGTTTCAGCGAGACGGCTTTCCAGTTCCGCACGACGCTTGCTAAGGAAGGCTTGCCTTTCTTTGGCATACTTGAATTCTGAATTCTCTCTCAGGTCGCCAAGGCTCCTGGCATATTCGATCGCGGCGACATTTTCCGGGATCAAGACATTGATCAGATTTTCCAGCTCATGCTTGGCTTGTTCGTAACTCCGCATCGAGGTGATATTGGCGATGGCTCGGCGGGTGCTCCGTCCCCTTTCCTCGACTTCGTGGATTGCCTCCGGATAATGGCGCACAATCTTTACCAGCAGACTTTGACGTTCGCTCTTATCGAGCAAGGGCTGATGTTTAACGCAACGCACCAGGGCTTTGATCGCATCCGGATCCCCCATGTGCATGACTTCGCGCTGAAATTGCTCATCATCCAACAGCATTTTATGCAGCAAGCGCTTTGATTTCAGATAACTGCCACGCGCTTCCGCATGCAGCGTTTTGAAAAGAAGATAGGAATTGGAGAGATATTTGCTGCGCAGTTCGCTTTTGGGTGCCTTCCACAGCCAAACATAGTGTTCAGGAGTCACTTTTCCTTCTTTGAAGGCCTGATAGACATGCTCGCTGAGCAGATTCTTTTCGTCAGGATTTTCCGCCAGCAATTTTTCGACATATCCCCAAAGCCGGTAGGGCATCAGCAAGGTTGCCGTTGCAAGATATTCGCTGCCTTTGGCCAGTTGTGAAGCTTTCAGCCAGAAGGGAACCAGCTTGCCTGGAAGCTTGTCGCATACTTCAACAAAGAGGTTGATATTGTTCCAGACTTCAGCCTTTTCAGCCAAGGCTTTCATCGTTTCTGCCAGAAAATCGTTATAAACCTCCCCCTTCAGGATCATGGCGGCGGACATGGCGAAGGATTCGCTCAGCTCGGGGCGGTGAGCGACACTGGAAAAGAGATTGCGCACATTCTGCAAATTCGGCTGAATAACTGTAAGCAGTTTGGCGGATTTCAGGCGCTCGACCAGTTCATCGATACTTCGGCTGTTATCCCAGCTTCTGGGATCAATGCCCACCGCCGCTTCGGCTGCTGCG
This sequence comes from Lentisphaeria bacterium, assembly GCA_033809415.1. Lineage (GTDB taxonomy): Bacteria > Verrucomicrobiota > Lentisphaeria > Oligosphaerales > Oligosphaeraceae > JAQVUB01. Next base: position 4,748 of record JAPXLT010000225.1, on the reverse strand, counting down.
GAAAATTCCTCGTCATTGCTGCTTTCATTTCCTGATGCAATCATATCATACCTTTCTTCTGTTAAAAAAGCCGGAACCAGGATTTTCTTGACAATTCCGTTTGGTATTGTACCGGCGCAAAGCAAACTGGAATGGAGCGAGTCCAGGTATTTCTTGTCAATGCCTGAGGCAGGCAGTTTATTCTGATTTAGCAGAGTGTGCAGGGGAGAATCGGCCTTAACAATCATCATCGTATCAAAAAAAGACCGCAAACGCAGGATGCGTTTGCGGTCAATGGACACGGTCACTTCATTGGACAGATCGTCCAGCGCAACGACCGTGCCGGTGCCAAAGGCGGGGTCATGGCAGAAGGAACCCACTTTCAGCTCCTTCATCACCTCGATACGTTTCCGGACAAGGTCCAAAGGCGTGTCACTGTCGCGAAAACCGATCGCTTCAGCAAGCCCGGCAGGATTTCCATACTGGTTGAATCGCTGTTTGCCGACGGCTGCGTAGCGGTCACGAAAGACAGGAGTGTCAAAGCCGGCGGCCAGAGCCGATGCCAAGAATTCGATTTCAGCATCGGAAAAGGTTGTTCCGGACATGCTTGCAGCGACTAGTTCCAGGCTTTCCTCGCGCTGACATTTCCTTTCGTTGGATATTTTGCAGGAGGGGCTGCTCATTTCGTGCAATGCCGCCAGCAGTTTTTGCAAAGCTGCAACGTCCCCTTCTGCGGCAGCGCAGCAAAGCACATCAAATTCAAGATCAAGATCTGTGTTCGTTTGTTTTTGTTCTGACATCGTATGTACTATTCCCAAGTTTCTTGTTGTTATGAAAGTTTTTCTTGAAAAGCAACCTCCAAGTCATTGGCGTATAAGTGCTTCGTTGATTGTGGTGCCTTTACAAGGCACCGTCTTTGGGTGGTTCCTCACCCCAGGCTGAAGCCTGGGGTTAAGCATAGTCAAGCGCCTACGGCGCAATGTGTTATATGCTGGACTCAGACCAATCCGAGCATCCCGCCTCTTGCAGCTGGGAGCGTTCGGGCGTGGGAGGGCAAACATCAATCACAACCGGGACGGTTGCGCTACTTTTTAAACCGCATGCAATCTCATCCGTCAAAGCAACAACCCTACAAATTTTTCGTGCTACTATCCCCAAACTTCTTCTTTTTTGTGAAAGATTTTTCAGAAAAGAAATCTCCAAGTCATTGGCATATAGCCCTTTTAAGGTACCGCCAATTCCTGTCTTTTTTCTCCGACCGATCCGACCGATCCGACCGATCCGACCGATCTACTTGATCCGTCCGATCCGTCCGATCCGATTGATCAGTCGGAGAAAACAATAGGCCAGATCACAAATCCGCGTGCAATCTCATCCGTCAAAGCAACAACCCTACAAAAAAATTTTCGTGTCTTTTCGTGTGGTTCGTGGTTAAAAAATGGGTTGTGGGCGTCAGTCCGCGCCAAGTATCCTCTGTTCAGTTAATCATTCAAAAGGCGGTAATTTTCAGGAACCGAATCGACGACCTGTTTTGCTTCCAAGGCGCTCCACAGGGGCGCCAGATCAAGAAAGGACAGCTCGTCCAGCTGATTCGGGAAATTGGACAATCCGATAAAGAAGCCATCGACGAGCACAGCGAAAGGCTGCTCTCTTTTTTGAGCGCAGGCCTGCAGCAGCGTATGGCGCCCAAAGCGGTCAAAATAGAGGCGTATTCCACAAGGATTGTTGCCGTCTGCCGGCATGACCTCGGCCTGATAAAAACGTTTTGCGTTAAGGAAGGCGTACGAATGGATGCGCACACTGCGTGTTTGCTGAGGATTCCATACTGTTCTGCACAATTGTGAATATGCCTGATCTTCCGTAGCCAATTCATGTAAACTGATCACATAGCTTGGTTCAGGTTTGGAAAAGTACTTGCAACCGGTGGAAATCAACTGCAAGGCGAGCAGCACACCGATAAGAACGTTCAATTTACCGCATGGTGCCTGCATCTGCTTACTCCAAACATTTCCGGTAAAGGGTGGAAGTACTGATGCCGAGTGATCGGGCGGCGGCCTCTCGATCGTCGTTGAACTGTTCGAGAACATATCGCACGTAGTGCCTTTCGCAGAATCTCAAGTAGGCCTTCAAGGTCATTATCTCTTCTGGGATTGGCGGCAGTGTAAAAGTGTTCTTCTCGGCAGTCGAGGAAGCGGTGCCCTGATTCTCTGTTGTTCCCGGGTCTTGGCAAGCTTCCGGGAGGTCTTTGACAAAAATCATTTTCTGATCGGATAGAGCCACTGCCCTCTGCAGACTGTTTTCCAGCTCCCGAACATTTCCCGGCCAGGCATATTTCTCGAGCGCCAGCAGAGCTTCCGCTGAAATATCCAAGGTACTGTCATGTTTTTTCTTGAACCGGGAGATAAAATGCCTGGCCAACAGCGGAATATCCGATTTCCGCTCCCGAAGTGGCGGCAATTTTAATGGAAAGACACTGAGACGGTAGTACAGGTCGTCACGGAGCTGCCCGGTGCTCATACGCTGGCTCAAGTCCTCGTTGGTGGCGGCCAGCACCCGTACATTAACCGGAATATTCTGCAAAGCCCCAACCGGACGGATCTCACGCTCCTGTAAAGCCCTGAGCAAAGCCAGTTGCATACTGACAGGAATCGAGCCGACTTCATCGAGGAACAGCGTGCCGCCGTCGGCAGCCAGAAAGAGTCCATTTTTATCGCGGACGGCTCCAGTAAAAGCACCTTTCAAGTGCCCAAACAACTCTGATTCGAGCAGATTTTCCGGCAGGGAAGCACAATTGATCGCCACAAAAGGCTTGTTTGCCCGCAGGCTCTTTTGGTGAATGGCTCTTGCCACCAGTTCCTTGCCAGTACCGCTTTCCCCCTGGATCAGGACGGTCATTTCGGTGGGTGCCGCCTTTTCAATTTGCCGGTAGAGTTCCAGCATCGTTGGATGTTCGCCGACAATCAAACCGAAGTGCTCCTTGGCATCCGGCATTTCTTCTGCTTTGCTTTCAGGAGCTTTTTTCCCTTTTTCTGAACGCAATGCAAGCGCAGAATTCAGAGTCTGAAGAGCCAGTTCCGTTTTCAGCGGTTTGTTCAGCCAGGCAAAAACGCCACGTTTCATAGCTGCGGAAGCCACGCTCACATTCGCATAGTCAGCCAATAAAATAACTGGAACCGGAGGTACGGCCTGAGCGCATAATTCGAGGAAGTCACCCTCGCTGAGCGAATTTTGCCAAAGCCTGGTATCGCAAAAAAAGACGTCCCACTGCTTGGTGCCCAGCAGTTCTCGAATCAAAGCGGGATCGGAACTACTGCGCACCCGGTGATCAAAAAAACGGAGCAGCCCCTTCAATATGTCTAAGAGACGTTCATCTTCTTCGGCTATGAGTATTCTGGCACTGGCTGACATAAATGGCGTATTCGGATAAATTCATTGCATCTGCAAACAGCTTAATTTAATGCGATGAACCGCATTCTGCAAATACATCCCATGGAAAAATGAGTCGAACCGCCAAGACGCCACCAAGGTAAGGCGTCAGTGAACCTGGGTAGGCGAGGAATTCTTTTTGAACAACGAAATGCCCGAAAAGACACGAAAAAATTTCATGGAAGATGCACGGAGAATGCCAAACGCCGATATCACCCAGTTGCTGACGTATTACAGCGCATCAAAGTGAGCCGCTTCCCTACATTAATTTGGTTGTAAAAGTTCAACAAGATATTAACTTAGAGTGTGTCCAAAAAGGTATTTAACCACGATCCGTCGGAGAAACCAACAGACCAGATCGTAAATCCGCGTGCAATCCTATCTGTCAAAGCAACAACCCCATAAAAATTTCGTGCCTTTTCGTTGTTAAAAAATCCTTTTGGGACATTCTCCTAAATAATGTTAGTCTTTCTGCATTTTACTCCTTGGATACTGGCAATACTTGTGTTGATGTCAAATTTTGTCATAGATGAATCGAGGTTGTCGTTATTCTCTGCGTTTCATACATCAATAACAAATCCTTATAAAAAGTATTACTATATCAGTAATCAGGAGCGCAATGTTGAGTATAGCTTCGAGCAGTGCCAGTATACTGATGGCAGTATCACCGTATCTGTTTTTGACAATCGGAATAAGGAATTGTTAAGCATTGGTGGAAAAACAGGCACATACATAGGCTTATACGATTTCAACAAAGATGGGCTTCTTGATATTTATCTGTTCTCCACGTCAATTTGGCCACAAAAAGGAGTTTGGCTGGCAACAGACGATGGTTATAAATATTTTGCCTCTACAGATACATTTGAATTTCATGCAGTTAAATTTTTTGCATATGCTAATATATATTTCTTAGTATTGCTGGCGACCAGCTTTATTTGGAATGTTCTGATATTGATACTTGGGCATTTAAGGATGCCTTGTGTGGCAACAAAAAACAAATTTTGACTTGGGTGTCTGCGGGAGGTTAGATTTTTTCATGCATGGTGCATGTTTTCAGTGGTTTTCCGGGACTTTTTTTTTCGAGGAAATCAATGATTGCGCGGCAGGTCAGTCCGGTCACGGATGCTTCCTCTTTCTTTGCCCGTTTTTCGAGCTTTTTATAGAGGGATTGAGGGATTAAGACAATTCTTACTGTCCGTTCTTTGATTGGCTCAGCCATGCTGATCTCCTGCATCCCGCCGAGGTTTTTATAAATGTGCACGGTGCATGAAATATTTGCAGATAAAATAATGCACGGTGCATGATATGCAAGTGTCTTGTAATGGGTCAGTCCCCCCTTATAG
>JAPXLT010000224.1:0-8140 GCA_033809415.1 Lentisphaeria bacterium | reverse complement strand
CTGCACCCTGCCCCCTGCACCCTGCACCCTGCCCCCCTGCCCCCTGCACCCTGCCCCCTGCCCCCTGCACCCTTCGTTTCATTCTTCCTGTGCTCCCTGAAGCAGGTTCTCGCTTTGGATTGTGTTTTCAAACCAGCCCACGAAGTTATTGAGTCCAATTTCATTGGGTTGGAACCAGTTTTCCATCCAGCGCATAGCATTTTGCATGCCGGCGATTTCGAACAAGGCACGTCCATCGACTAGCGGAAAACTTTCATTGCGGCATTTCTGGCGTATTTGGCGAAGATGCGCTTCAAAAAAGTTGCGGGCATTTTCGTCAATGCGTCCATTTTCCCGCCAGTCCGGTGTAATGATGCCGTCCTGTTGCGGGAAAACCGGGTTTGGCAGCCAGAAGAGACTGCGGCAGTATGTGGGCAGTTGCTTGAACAATGCGCACATTTGATCAAAATCAGCAGACAGTCTTTCCAGATGTTCCGCCATATTTTCCTTCTTCAGGGATTCGTGATGTTGCATCCGTGTATCGCTGAAAGCGAATGAAACTATCAAAAGATGCGGCTCGAAAGGCAATACGTCCCTGGCAAAACGGCGGCAGCCAAGACGTGTGGTGCAACCAGGAATTCCAGCGTTCAACACCGCAATTTTTCCATATTCCTGCCCATATCGCTCCTGCAAGCGCTGTTCGAGCAATGCCGGCCAGCTTTTCGACAGATCGCTTCCGCAACTAGTCATCTCATCGCCAAAGCAGACAATCCGTATGGCCGCTTCCTCCATCCGGGCAATCGCATCTCTGCACATATGGAGAGGCCACTCGCGGATCAAAGGGTCCTCATTCCAAACACCGCCCTGCGGAATCCGAATCGTATATTTATCCTCTTTTGGAATCGGCTTTGCCTCCGGCGGACGGATTTCGGCCATTTCCTTCTGAACGCAATCCGCGCATAGCTCCGGCTTGTCAAAGACTCCCAGGCTGCAAAGCAATTGTTCCTGGCTGGACCAGGAAAACACCTTTCCGCAGCGTCCACAAGCAATTTCCATCGCTTCATGACTGCCCAGAAACTCCTGACATGCCTTGCAGGTTTTCTGAGGTGCTTTTCGGCCAAGCAATTGATCGCGCAATTGGTCTTCCGGGCGATAAGTCCACGTGCCTTTGCACCCCCGTATCTGGCAGGGTTCCTCGATATCAGAAAGGCTTTTCAATCGGCTTGTGCAATCATCGCACATGCGAAACGGCGGGCGTTTGACATCACCCTTCTGACGGAATCCCAGTTGCATGCTGCGAGTCCACAGCCAGGTTTTGTCACAACCACGATTTTTGCAGGCAACTTCCTGATCTTGTGCAGCATTGAAGAAGTCAAAGCATTCCTTGCACATGCGGCTGGTTTTTTCAGGAGTTTCCCCCTCTTTGCAGGAGATCAGGCTTTCCAACTGCTCATACGCGCTGTATACCCAGGTTCCCTTGCAACCATGCACTTTGCAGGGCTCGGTGCTATTGCTCAACCCTTGAAATTTGCTCAGGCAGCTTGCGCACATGCGTCGCGGTGGATGATCGAGGCTTTTCCCCTCACGCAAATGTTCCAGTTGCAGATATTTATTCCAGACAAAAGTATTTTCGCAACCTTTGACCCGGCAGGGAAGCTCCCGGTCTTCCAGTTTTTTCAACGTCTGGAAACAGTCTTCGCAGAGTCGGCGTGGTGGTTTTCCATCGCTGGATTGCATCTGCATGCGCCTGCTCCAGACCCATGTATTTTTGCAGCCTCGCATGCGGCAGGGCTGTTCCAGGTCACTGCCTTCCCGGATTTCCTCCCTGCAAGCCGTGCAGAATCCCTTTGGTGGTGTATCGCCATAACCGCTGGCAGCATTTTCCAGCTGTTGGAAACGGTTCCAAGTCCAAGTGGCGGTGCAGCCAGGCTTCGAGCATGGCACTTCCTTGTCTTGCAGAGTCAGAAAAAGCTGGTAGCATTGTTCGCACATTTTCTCAGAGCGGGAAGCTTGTCCTTTGGCCAGATTATGCATGGCCTCTTCCCCACTGATGTGGATTGTATTCTTACAACCACGTATGCGGCATTTGATCTCCGTCTCCGGAAACAAATCCCCTAAACTGCCAAAATTGTCAAAACGAGCGCTCAAAGCATGTTCTCCCGTATTCAGCGAAAACTTCTGGCAATGATATCAAACATCACTGCAAGCAGGAAAATAACCCCTGCCGACGACTTTGCAAACCAGAACCTGCGTTTTTCGTGTCTTTTCGTATCTTTTCGTGCCTTTTCGTTGTTAAAAAATCACCGTCTCCATATTCCTGCACCCTGCACCCTGCACCCTGCACCCTGCACCCTGCACCCTGCACCCTGCACTCTGCCCTTCATTCGATCATCCAGACTTCGCTGAATTTCCGCCAGCTTGTTTCTCCCCAGTTTCCGGACTCTGTTTCCGCATGTTGCAGGCGTGGGCATTGTTTGAGTGCGGGGATCATGTTTTTCCATTCGATGCTGCCCTCTCCCGGCGGGTTATGTTGATCGCCGCTGCCGTCATTATCGTGCAGATGGCACGTGACGATCTGGTCTGCGCACAGATTCAAAGCGCCGGAAACTCCCAGGTCGGAATAGCAATGCGCGTGTCCGGAATCGAAACAAAGCCCCAAATTAGAGTGCTTGAAACCACGTATCAAGTCAAGCATCTTTTCCAGGTCAGCGGCTGATTCCTGCCCATTCTCCAGAGCCAGAATAATGCCAGCATCTTCTGCAGCCGGTAAAAGCAACTCCACGTTTCTGGCCAGATTGCTCCAGACTGTATCGGAAATGGGCTGTCCTTGGCGAAACCCGGGATGCAGGGTATAGGTTTTCACGCCCATGCTTCCCAAGTACAGCAGAAAATCGCTATGCTGGCGCAAACTGTCCATTTGTTGCCCATCGTCAAGGAATCCCAGGTCATATCCCACTCCCCAGAATGCATGGCAGGCTGGAGTAGTCAGCCCCGCCTGGCGAAACTTGCGATTCAGTTCCGGCAGATATCCGGGTTGTTCCTGTTCCCGCATGCCCCAGCAGGGATGTGCTACCAGAGCTTCTACGCCCCAATCGACAAGCTGGCAAAGCACCTGATCCAATTCCGCATCAGGTATCTTCTTCCATTCCACAAAGTGCACCAGATTCTTAACCGGCATGAAAGTTATTCCATTTGTTTTCTACAATATGACAAACACAAAACGCTAAAATAATCTTGCCTTGCCTCCATTGCAAACCTGACAACCAGAAAACTGCCAAAAATCAAGAAAAACTTGTAATAGGTCAGTCTTCTGTAGTGCGTAGTGCGTAGTGCGGGTCAGACGTGGTGGACAGTGTGGACAATGTGGACAATGTGGACAGTGTGGACAGTGTGGACAGTGTGGACAGTGTGGACAGTGTGGACAGGCCAAGAACATCCCCCGCACCCCGCACCCCGCACCCTGCCCCCCTACCCTACGCATCCGGGGCCGGACAGTACGCTTCGACCGCCGCTTTTGGGTGTCACTTGGATTTGCGTGCCGATCCTTTCCTTCAAGGCGGACACGTGCGAGATGACGCCGATCAGCTTGCCGTCATGCTGTAGGTTTGCGAGAGTTTCCAGAGCGGTTTCGAGCGCCTCTTCGTCCAGCGTGCCGAAACCTTCATCCAGAAACAGCGAGTCCACCCGGACTTTCTGGCTTGCCATCTGGGACAATCCCAGCGCCAGGGATAGGCTGACAAGAAAGCTCTCCCCGCCAGAAAGGTTTTTCGTCGAGCGAATCTCTCCGGCCTGATAGTTGTCGACCACATCGAGTTCCAAGGGCTGCTCATCATCCCGGGTCAGCAGATAGCGGTCGGTCATTTTCTGCAGTTGCCGATTGGCATGGGCAATTAACATATCAAAGGTCAGCCCTTGGGCAAAATTGCGGTACTTTTTGCCGTCGGCGGAGCCGATCAGCTCGTGCAAATCTCTCCATCTGCTAAGTTCTTTTTTCTGGGCTTCGATTGCTGCCTGCTTGGTCTTGATCCGTTCCTTGGCATCCGCATTTTCGTTCAGCGTATGCTTGAGACCGGCAATCGCATCCCGCAATTCTTTCAGAACTTCCTCCTGCTCCTTGAAGCGCGGATCGAGTTCCTCGAGCGGCTCGTCGGTGAGCTTGCGAGCAGTCTCCGTAGTCAGACGCCCCTCACGATCCTTCTGCCGAGCTTTCAGGTCGGTTTGACGATCATCCAGAGCTTTGGCCGCAGACGACAACTCCGCTCGTGTTTCAGCGGGCAATCGGGCCGCCAAAAATTGCTCTTCATCTGAAAATCCGACGGGGGCGAGTGCTGCGGAGAATTCAGTTTCAAGTTTTTTCAGTTCCGGCTCTTGTTGCTCGAGGCGGCGCTTTAGCGATTCAGCACGATCTTTTGCAATATTCAGACTCTGTTCGAGCTTATTGTGCAGTTCCCCCGCCTTCTTCTCCTTCTTCTCAGCATCAGCGACCGCTTGGTTTAAGCGGCGTTCCTCTTTGTCCGGACTCTTGTCCCCATACAGCGACTGACGTTCCTCGCGTACTGCACCAAGTTCCTTTTTCAAGGCATCGAGCAACTTCTGCTTTACGATCAAGGCACTGCTTTGTGTTTCGATCAGCACATCCAGTTGCTTCACCGCACTATCGATATCAGCAACCTGTTTCTCGACCTCCGTCTTTTTCCTGACCTGATCCTGCCATGCCTTCAGCCGCGCCTGGAGGGTTGCGCGCAATGCTGCAATTTCTGCTTCAGGAACCTCCGTGATACCGAGCGGTTCGAGTTTGACAATAATTGCCTGTTTGCGTTCGGCAAAATCGGCATGGAGTTTCTGCAAACCGTCTATCTGCTCAGTCAGCTCTTTTTCGGCGACCTTCTTGTCGCTGTCCCCGACCGACTCCAGCTTTTCGGCTTCGAGCAACTTTTCACGGGCCACGTTTTCGGCGTTTTCGAATTTCTTGATGGCGATCTCCTGCTCCTCGGCTTTGTCGATCAGTCGGGTCAGCGCCTCGATCTTCTTTTCGGTTTCATCGGGAAGTGGGACATTTCCTGCCGCGAAGGGATGTTCGGTCGCGCCACAAAGTGGGCAGACCTTACCGTCTTCCAACTTGGCTCGGTACTCTTCAAGCTCCGCAATTTTATTTAGGAAAGCCACTTCACGAAGCAGGGTATCCTTCTCGTTGCGGTATTCGCGCAATAAACGGTCGCCTAACAACTGGTTCAAGGCTTCCCGGCTCTGCTGAAGCTGTTTTTTCGCATCCTCGAGTTTCTGTTTTTTCAAGCCTGCTTGTTTTCGACGCTCCTCGAGTGCCTTTTCGGCCTTTTCCAGAGTCGTCGCGGCGGCTGTTCGAGCAGTCTCCTTTTGGGCGATTTCGCTTTGCTTTGCAAGCAGCCCGTTTAATTGCTCCTCGATCCCAGCCAAACCACCAACCAGCCATTCATCCCGCGCATGTTCCTTGAGATAGTCGTCTACAAGCCGCAACGCCTCGTGCGCCTTGGATCGTTTCTCCAGCTCCACAAGCCGGGCTTTTTTGTCCGCATCGATCTTGACCGTATCCCTTTTGCAGCCTGCTTCACTTTCCGCGACGGCTTTTTTCTGATCGGCAATTTTTTGATCCAGCGAGCGGACTTTCTGCAAGGTCGGCGTGGCCGCTTTCAGAGCATCTTTTGCTTGGGCGGTTTGCTGTTCTGCGACTTTTAGTACTTCGGCCTGCTCCTTGGCGGAGGTCTCGAGTCCGGGGAGTGCCTCCGCAGCTGCTTTCAATGCGGCTTGGTCATCTGCCTGCTGTTTGCGTGCGGCGGCAAGTGTGGCATAGGCACCGTCCAGCGTAGCGGCATTCAAGGCGCGTCCCAGCTTTTCGCGATCCGGCTTGAACGCCTCGATCTCGGCATGCAGTTTATCCGTTTCATCGGTCAGGCTGGCGATCTCCTTTTTCAGCCCCTCGATAAGCGTAAGCCAGTCTATGGCCTTCTTGGTTTCGGTCGTCTTGGCGACAAGCTCCGTCTCTCTCTTCCGCTTGTCGTCAAGTTCCTGTGCCAGCGCCTGCTCCTGCTCCGGTTCGAGTAGCACGATGCCTCTCGTTTCAGCTTCGAGCAGGTTCAGCTTCTCCTGCTCGAAGCGTTGGCGTTCGTGGACGCGGATGGATATCTGGCTGTAGATTTCCGTACCCGTGATCTGCTCGAGGATTGGTGCACGCTCATCAGGCGCTGCCTGAAGGAATGCCGCGAAACCGCCCTGAGCCAGCAGCATCGAGCGAGTAAAACGGTCAAAGTCCATGCCGGTGACCTCCTCGACCTTGTCGGCGACGCCCCGGATGTTGGACTCGAGGATTGCGTTGGTATCGGCATCGGCAATCTCGTGCCTCGTAGCCTGGAGTTCACCGTCCGCTCTCTTATGTGCCCGGCGTTGACTCCAGTGGCAGCGGTAGTGTCCATTCCGGGTCTTGAAGGTCACCTCGGCAAAGCATTCGCCGGTCTGGCGGGACATGACTTCGTTAGCAGTCCGATTGACCCTGTCCAAGCGCGGTGTACGTCCGTAAAGAGCCAGGCAAATGGCATCGAGTATCGTGGTCTTGCCTGCTCCGGTAGGTCCGGTGATAGCGAAGATGCCATTGGAAGTGTAGGCCGGATGCGTCAAGTCGATTTGCCATTCGCCGACCAACGAGTTCAGATTCTTGAAGCGTACTTGCAGTATTTTCATCGACAGCCCCCCCTATTCCGCCAGCGTATCGTCTTCATCGAGCAACGCAACCACTTCCTGGTAAGTCCGCCGCAGTTCAGGGCGTTGCTCATCAGGCACCTCATGAGCGGCAAGGCATCGTTCGAATACATCGTTCTCGTTCAGATTATCGAGCGTTTCCTCTGCATCGAGCTGTTCCAGCACGCGGTCGATGATACGATTATTCTTGATCCGGAGAATCTCCATTCGGGTATCGGCAATTGCAGTCTCGAGACGCTCGCGCAGGTCGCCGATAATTTCTTCGCCCTCATAGACGACTTCGAGCCAGCTTTGGGAATCCGCCGCCGACAATTCACTGATGCGGCGCTCGATGTTGTCCCAATCGCCCTTGACGCACTCGAGCTTTTGAAATACCGGCACGTCAATCAACCGCACGGATGCGGCTCTGCCGTTGAACTCGATTTCGCAAACGCTCTTCTGCTGTTTGGCTTCGCCAAACCCTATAGGCAAAGGCGAACCGCTGTACCGCATGGTTTCGCTGCCATCCACCATTTGTGGAACGTGCAGGTGCCCGAGCGCCAGATAATCAAAGCCTGTAGGGAAAGTCTCAGGTGTCACATGTGCCAGGGAACCCACATAGAGTTCGCGCACACCATCGCCGTCAATGATCTGTCCACCGGCGGTAAACAGATGCCCCATACCGACAATAGGGATATCGCCTCCGAACTCCGCACGCTTCTGCTCGGCAAGGGCAGCAACGGCGGCATAATGTGCGCGGATGCCATCGGTCATTTTCTGCTCTTTGTCCTTGATCGTCTCGCCGGCTTCCGCAATGCGGATATCCCGGTCGCGAAGGTAAGGGACGGCGCAGACAATCAGTTCCGGAACCCCTTGCGAATTGCGGAGCACCAGCACCTCGTCTTCCAAGGATTCTGTGCGGCTGCCGACCACATGCACATCGAGCGTTTTGAGCAGCTCCTTGGGGGCATCGAGAAAGGACGGCGAATCGTGGTTGCCTGCAATGACGACGATATGCCGACAATTCGAGGCAATCACTTGGCGTAGAAAGCGGTAATAGAGTTCCTGGGCGCGGTTGCTCGGGGCGCTGGTATCAAAGATATCCCCCGCCACCAGCAACACATCGATCTCATTCCCCCGAATCGTCTCCGCCAACCATGCCAGAAAAGCCTCGAATTCCTCATAGCGTTTCCTGCCATAAAGCGCACGACCAAGATGCCAATCGGATGTGTGAAGTATTTTCATCGAGCATCTTACTTCTTCTTCTCGCAGCTCGTTTTTTCGCCCCGGGCATGGTGATAGGCTTGACAGGCTTTGCAGTCTCCATGTCGCGGGCACCCAGGCCAAGTGCAAGGACAATCAGTTTTGATCTTTTTCTCATTCTCGCTCATTTTGTGTCTCCTTTCAGGGTGCAGGGTGCAGGGTGCAGGGTGCAGGGTGCAGGGTGCAGGGG
>JAPXLT010000223.1:0-8182 GCA_033809415.1 Lentisphaeria bacterium | reverse complement strand
ACAGCACCAACACGGCGAACGGAATGAACTTCACAAAGCTTTGAAAACAAAGGAATTAAAACTAAAAATCAGCTTTGACTGCTTTTTTTAGGTTTACTACTCGAACCATGTGGACCTCTGATCAGAAATATGACGTCGTTGTGGTCGGCGCCGGTCCCTCGGGACTTGCTGCCGCCATCGCCGCCGCCCGCTCCGGTGCGCGGACGCTACTTGTCGAACAATCGGCACGTCCAGGCGGGGTATCCGTCGCCTGCGGCTGCCCCGCCTTCATGGGCTGTGCCATGGAAGACCGCCAACTCATCAGCGGCATCGGCGAAGAACTCGTACGGCGCCTGGGACGACGCGGCGCCGCCATGCTCAAACGCTCCTTCCGACGCGACTTTGCCGATGGCCCTATCCTCGAGGACATCGTCAGCAGTGAAGACGAGATCGCCATGGAAAGCAACCGGATGCTGGAGGAAGCCGGCGTCGATCTGCTGGCCTACTGCACCATCTATGGTTGCGCTCGCACGGATCGTCGCATCACCCGGGTTGATGCCTTCTGCGCCGGCGAAAATCTCCAGTTCGTAGCGCCCATGTTCGTCGACTGCACTGGCGACGCCCTGCTCGCCCATCTCTCCGGTCTGCCATTGGTCACCGCCAGCGGTGACGAACGCATGACCAAGACCGTCCTCATCCGGGTCTGCAATCTCCAGCCCTTCGATGTCGCCGAAATGAAAGAGCGCTTCCAGCAAATCCGCGCGTCCTTCCCGTTCCCCGAGCAGGACTCGCTCATGCTTCATCCCTCTGGTTTGCACGGCGACTTCCTGCTGAACATCACCCTGACTGGCGGTGACAGTTTCGCGCCTGGCGACCTGACGCGCATGGATCGGGAATTGCGCGAACAAATCCCCATCATCCTCGAGTGGCTCCGCAAGCACATCCCGGAATTCCGCGAATGCTCCCTGGTGACCACTGCACCACGCATCGGTGTGCGCAATGGTCGCCAAATTGTCGGGCGGGAGTGCATCCGGTGCTGTGACCTCGACGAGGGCACTCCGGTTGACGATCCCATCGCCGTTGGCCTTCGTTTCTACGGCGGGCACGGCACCTCCAACTTCACCCAGCCATGGGCGAAGATGACCAATGGCTGCCGCGGCATCCCTTATGGTACCCTGCTTTCTCCGGAATGCGATAACTATGTCGTGGGTGGACGCGCCATCAGCATCGAACCCCGGGCCATCAGTGCCATTCGGCTGATGGCCCAATGCTTCGCCACCGGCCAGGCCGCCGGCACTATTGCCGCTCTCGCTGCCTCGCAAGGCGCCTTCCCCCAATATCCTGACCTGAAAAGCGCACTGCTCGCCCAACACCTGCTCCTGCAATGAAGCGGTAAACTGGGTGATAGGGGCTTTCGTTGTTCAAAAAGAATTCTTCGACTACCCAGGTTCACTGACGCCTTACCTACAGACCTGTTTATCCTGAAATGCAGGGAAACTTTAGCCCCAAGTACAACAGCAATGCAGAAATGGTTTTTTGGAATATTGGGAGTGCTGATCGTGGCATCCGTGTATACATGGATGACGAAACCCGCGCATCAATCTCCGTATCCGCTCATTGCATGGAGGACGGATGCCAATCCGCAGCGTTATGAACAGGTCCAACTGTTTCAGGATTGGCTGATCCACAATCATCCGGAACTTCCCCGGAAAGGAGAGAATCCCCCTTTCGGAGTCAGTTTGAGCACTTCCAGCAATCAGAGCAAACTGATTCAGGCGGTCTCGGGCATGGGCGGAGACCTGATCGACGGAATCAAGGCGCATGTGTACGGACCCATGGGGCTGGTTCTGGACATCACCGAGCCGGCAGAAAAAATGGGATTCGGGTTCGCGGATACTTATCCGGGAGTCCGTTCGCTGATCTCCTACAATGGACGTCAGTTTGTCTATCCTTGCAATGTGGCCGTGTTCGCCCTCTGGATCAATAAGGATACGTTTCGAAAATATGACCTTCCAATTCCTGATGAGAACTGGACGCCGGATGAGTTTGCCCGCATGGGGAAGGAATTCGTCCGGCGCGCAAATATGGACGGCGGGCGGCGGACAAACTTCATCACGGTGCCGGATCATCAGGTAATTGTGGTGGCTCGCAGCCGCGGCGTCGATCTTTACAACGAAACTCTGACTCGTTCGCAGGCCACCAATCAACATTATGTGAAAACCTTTCAGATGACGTATGACTGGATCTATCAAGATGGTTTCCTGCCGACCCAGGCTGAAATAGCCTCCAATAATGTCGAGACCGGAGCCGGCTTCGGGGGCGCGGCATTTTCCCAGTTCATCCAGGGAACCTACGCAATGATCAATACCGAACGCTATTCACTCATTCGTTTCCGGGAAATCGAAGACGAACAGGCAAAGTTCGAAATGACAAGCGTCCTGTATCCGCAGTATAAATACAAAAACATGCTCCTTTCGGCCCGCTCGACCGGCATCTACGCGGGCAGCCGGAATCCGGAAAAAGCACTGTATTTTCTCCGTTTCCTTGCCGGAAAGGAATACAACGATTACATCATTGCCCATGCGGACGGATTGCCGCCGAATCCCGCATACGCGCAAAACAATCCCGCATTTCTCCGTCCGGAGAAATATCCGAACGAAGGAAATGTCCATGCCAACGAGCTGCGTTGGGCGATGACGATTGCGCTTCCCGCTCCTTTTTCGCCGTATTATCCGCCCAACGCCCAGGACTGGATTTTATATGCGTGGGACAAGATGGCGGCAAAACGCGGCACGGCAAAGGAAGTTCTTGCAGAAGCCGAGATGCGAATGAATCGTCAGATCGAGGAAACGGTTCAGGCCAATCCGAAATTGAAAAAAATGTTCGACGGTGCCGTTGTCCTTCAGAAAGAGATTGACAAGCTCAAGCAGGATTGGAAATTTGACAAGGATTTTCTGCCGGTTTCCGGATCGAAAATCCCGGAAAACTGGATTCTGAATCCATTCTACAAAAAATTCTATGAGGATATGAATATGCTTGCGGAAACCGCTCCCTTGCCCCAAAACATCCCAGCGGAGGCAGCGTCCAAATGAGATTTCACCGGAAAGATTTTCGCGATCTCGGCGTTGGGCTACTTTTCCTTCTGCCGAATCTGCTTGGTTTTCTTACTTTTACGCTCGTGCCGCTGGTCATTAGCCTGGTCATGGCATTCACCGACTGGAACCTGGAAATGCACAACATATTCCAGGAGCAACCCGTCCGTTTCGTCGGCTTCGCAAACTTCATTCGGCTGTTTTCCGATCCAGACTTCGGAACGTTCCTAGGCAACACACTTTTCCTGATGATGGGCATTCCTTTCGGGATCATGGGAAGTCTCGGGACGGCATTGCTGCTGAATCACGACTTCTCACGCACTTCCAAGGGGAAAAAAGTCTATTGGGTTGTCCTGGCCACCGTCATCCTGACGGTTTCATCTTGCTTGCTGGTCATGGTCGGACTAAACGCCACGGCCATGACGCTTCTTTTGTGCAGCCTGGCGGGAACCATCCTGATCAGCGGCGCAATCGGCGGGCAAGGGGTCTACCGGACACTTTTCTACTTCCCAAGCTTCACTTCGGGCGTGGCAACCTTTATCGTGTGGAAAAAAATGTACAGCCCGGAAAACGGCCCTATCAATAACGCAATCCGGCCGCTTCTGCACCACATCAATCCGTTTTTTGCAAACCTCACGGAACCGTACGCACGGGGAGTCGCCGGCGCCCTCCTTGTCCTGATGGCGATCATATACCTGCTTACCCTCCGCCGACGTCTGAAACTGTGGAAAAACGGGGAATGCGGACACCTCAGCCTTGGAATCGGCTGCGCACTGACAATCACCCCAATGCTCCTTTCCGGAGTCTGGAGCCACCTGCCTTTCGGGCAAATTCTGGGGGTCTCCAGCGCTCTGCTCGGAATCGGAATAATTTTTGCCCGTTTTCTCAAGGGACGCGACTACAAGGCAGTTGCCGATTACGGAATGACCGACGCCATCATTCTGGACGGACTGGTCATGATCGGATTGTTCATTCTGCTGGGTTTGTCGAATGCAATTCCATCGCTGGCCGCGGCCGCAGCACGTCCAGGAGGACTGTGCGCACCGAACTGGCTGCAGGATTATAACTGGGCCAAACCCGCCCTCATGATCATGGGATTCTGGGGGGCGATCGGTTCCAACAACATGTTGCTCTATCTGGCCGGTCTTTCCAAGATTCCGCCGGAACTTTACGAGGCGGCGAATATGGACGGTGCCTCGCCCTTGCAGCTGTTCTGGCATGTAACCTGGCCGCAGCTTTCCAGCATCACATTCTTCATTCTGATCATGTCGATCATGGGAGGACTGCAAGGCGGATTCGAAATGGCCCGCACCATGACGCAAGGAGGCCCGGCCGGCTCCACCACGACTTTGTCCTACTACATTTATACGCAGGGATTTGCCACGGGCAGACTGGGCTACGCCTCTGCCGTGTCCTGGACTCTTTTCGTGCTGGTGTTCATCGTTACCCTCTTCAACTGGAAATTCGGCAACCGTTACACGAACGATTGAGAAAGGAAAGGAATGGACCGTTCAACTCTTTTCAAAAAAAGTCTGATGCGGCTGCTTCTGCATGTGATTCTGGCCCTGATGGCGACGCTCATGGTGCTTCCGTTCACCTGGATGGTGCTCGCCAGCCTGAAACAGCTCCACGAGATCGGGTACCAATCATGGTTGCCCACGGTCTTTCAATGGAAAAACTACAAGGAGGTGTTTCATATCAAGGGCATCTTTTTCGGGCGATGGTACTGGAACAGTGTGTTCGTGGCATCCTGGGTGACCTTCCTGCAGGTTTTCACCAGCAGCCTGGCGGCGTTCAGCTTCTCGCGTCTGAAGTGGAAGGGACGTGACGCTGTTTTCCTGATGTATCTGGCAACCATGATGCTGCCGGGACTGGTCATGATGATCCCGAATTATCAGAATATGATCCGGCTGGGACTGGTCGATACATATTCGGGGCTGATCATCCCCTCAGCGTTTTCAGCCTTTGGAACGTTTCTGATGCGCCAGTTCATGATGGGAATTCCACATGAACTGGACGAAGCGGCGGAGATCGACGGTGCGAGTAAATGGCAACTCTACTGGAACGTGATCCTTCCGCTGGCACGTCCGGCGATCGTGACCTTGACCATCTTCACGTTTATGGGCAATTACCATTCGATGTTCTGGCCGTTGGTCATGATGAAAACGCCAGAATGCTATACGCTGCCGATTGGATTGCTGGCATTCGATTCCTCCCAGGGACAACAGACCAATCTCCTGATGGCAGCAGTGACAATGAGCGTGATACCGATGATTCTGGTTTTTATATTCATGCAGAAACAACTGGTCAAAGGCATCATGCTCGGCGGAGTCAAAGGATAAAATTACTTCTGCCCTGCAGACATAACCAAGCCAGTGAACCCGGAGGCAACCCGGATAACCGAGAAATTCTTTTTCGATTTGCATTCTATAGGAACCATGCCATTTTAAACCCCGTCCAAAAAGTTTTTTTTAACCACGAACCACACGAAAAAGCACGAACTTTTTTGAGTTGGGCGGTGTACTGATCGTAACATTCAGAAATTCTATCACCAATTCCCGTTTTTTTCTCCGACTGATCCGTCCGATCCGTCCGATCCGTCCGATCCGACCGATCTACTTGCTCCGTCCGATCCGTCCGATCCGACCGATCAGTCGGAGAAACCAATAGACCAAACCGCGATTCTGCGTGCCATTCCATCCGTCGAAGCAGCAACCCTACAAATTTTCCGAGTTTTCCGTGCTTTCCGTGGACAAAAATGGGTTGTGGGCGGCAAGCCCACGCCAAGCCTTTTCGTGCTTTTCGTAGTTAAAAAACTTTTTTGACGCGGTCTGACAAATAATTTAATAGGACATATTTTTGGCATAATAACTTGAAAATTGTCATAATAAAACTACAGTATCCGCCAGTTGCAAAGGGAGGGCATTATGAACAAATACTCTGAAACTGAATCGGAAATACTGGAGTTTAAAAAAGCATTTTCGGAAACAATCTGCAAGGAGATCGTGTCTTTCCTGAATGCCAATGGCGGCACTATCATTCTTGGGGTGGCTAATGACGGCAATATTGTCGGCATCTCCAACATTGACGAGACGCTTCGCAAAATCTCCGATGTCATTACCTATCAAATTGAACCGAATCCTCAAGATCAGATTTCATCAGAACTAAAATATGCAGATGGGAAGACTCTCATCGTCATACATATTTCCAAGGGGACACGCCCAATTTACTGCCAGAAGAAATATGGTTTCTCATCTGCCGGCTGCACGATTCGCATTGGGACTACTTGCAAGGAGATGACACCAGAGCAGATACGTTGCCGATATGAGATGAATTTTACAGATACGGATTTCATGACGATGACGCGAGCACGCTATGGCAATCTCTCTTTCCGTACACTGAAAATCTATTACGAATCAAAGGGGTTCCATCTGGCTGAGAAGTCATTTGAGGCGAATCTTGTACTCAAAAATTCCAAAGGCGAATACAATCAACTGGCAGAACTGATGTCGGACAAAAACACGATTCCTTTGATAGTTGTAAAATTCAAGGGATCGGATAAAACGGCTGTTTCAGAAAGGAATGATTACGGCGCTCAATGCCTGCTTTTCGCATACGAACAGATTAAGAATCGCCTTACAGCTGAAAATATATGCATGACGGACACGACTGTAAGACCACGCAAGGATCGCTACCTTTTTGATTTTGACGCCGTGAACGAAGCATTGATTAATGCACTGGCTCATAACGACTGGAATCAGTCTCAGCCTTTGATTTCCTTGTTTTCCGACAGAATTGAAATTCTCTCCCATGGAGGCTTGCCCAAAGGGCAGACAGTAGAGATGTTTTTTCAAGGCATAAGTCGTCCACGCAATGACATGCTGATGCGTATATTTATGAATATGGAGCTGAGTGAGCATACCGGACACGGCATCCCTGTTATCGTGTCGAAATATGGCAGGGAAGCATTTCAGATCGGTGAAAGTTATATCAATGTTGTAATACCCTTTGATCCTGAAGTAATGGATAATATCAAGCAGGATGTCCGGATAAATGACCGGATAAATGTCACAATAAATACAACTCAGCAAAACGTGCTGAAAACTCTATTAGAACATCCGGATTTTACGATAACTGACATTGCCCGACAGTTGAATCTGTCTTATCGTTCTGTACAGCGGGCAATAAAGCAGCTTAGGGACGCCAACCTTGTCATACGTTCTGGAGCCAGAAAAAACGGGTCATGGATAGTTGTGAAAGGTCAATAAACAAAATATCGTGTGTGCTCTAATTATTTCCCGTCCAAAAAGGTTTTTAACCACGAAAGGCACGAAAAAGCACGAACTTTTTTAGAGTTGGGCGGTGTACTGATTGTAACATTCATAAATTCTATCGCTAAATCCCGTCTTTTTTCTCCGACCGATCCGCATCTTGCCTCTTGCAACGTGGGAGGACAAACATCAATCACAACCGGGACGGTTGCGCTACTTTTTAAACCGCGTGCCATTCCATCCGTCAAAGCAGCAACCCTATAAAAATTTTCGTGTCTGTTCGTGTGGTTCGTGGTTAAAAAATCCTTTTGGGATGGGGTCTAATTATTTCCCGTCCAAAAAGGGTTCCGGGTGCTTTTCATCCGCAGATTACGCAGATGGGCAGCGATTTTCAGGATTAGGAATTGTTATGACTTCCTGGGGTTTTCCATGTTTCAAGTCACATTTTCTATGCTTCTGTATGATTTCTTATGATTTTTCTTGAAATTCCGTTTTTCCGGCACTATGTTTTCGCCGTGGTTCAGACAGCCTCCAAGCCCCACCCAACCAGGGGGCGAACCACCCTTACCGCGCGCGAGAGACGGCAGAGATGACATAGGCATAGGGAACGACGTGGACGAAAGACGGACGCACTCAACGCACTGCACACCTCACGATAGTCCGGACTTCACAACCGGGACGGTTGCGCCACTTTTTAAACCGCGTGCCATCCCATCCGTCTGAGCAGCAACCCTATAAAAAATTTTCGTGCTACTATCACCCAGAATCTTGTTTTTTGGGAAAGATTTTCAAAAACCAGATGCGCAAGTTGCTGGCCTTGAAAGCCTTTCTCATTTTTGA
>JAPXLT010000222.1:0-8202 GCA_033809415.1 Lentisphaeria bacterium | reverse complement strand
ACACGGACGGGACACGGACTTTACACGGACGACAGATCGGACGGCTCGCCATGTGCCAAGGTCGGCTTTACTTTTTCAGTCGGAGGCGATATGGAGCGCCGGCGGCTCGCCGGCATGAAGCCGGCTTCCCTCTTCCATCACCGAAAAATCAAAAAGTTCAAAAAAAATCTCAAAAATGAGAAAGGCTTTCAAGGCCAGCAACTTGCGCATCTGGTTTTTGAAAATCTTTCCCAAAAAACAAGATTCTGGGTGATAGTAGTACGAAAATTTTTTAGGCTTGTTGCATTGACGGATGGGATTGCACGCGGTTTAAAAAGTGGCGCGACCGTCCCGGTTGCGATGCTCGAATTGTCGTGGGGTGCGGGGATGTCCTTGGCCTATCCACACTACCCACGCTGTCCATCACGTCCCCTTACGCGAATTTTTACGAAAAATAAAAAACGTAAAAAATGTAGGCAACTTTCATGGTTAGGAAAATTGTCCTCTGAGTTGAAAAACACCAAATCCATGTTAATTTTTTCCTGTATCTGAATCTCCTTGCTTTGTTGAGTGTGGTTGCTTTTTCAAAAGAAGGGTTCAGAGGCACTTTGTCACGTATTTACTTCTATCACTGACTTTTGTACATTAACGAAAGTTTCATTCTGTGGAATAGTTGTGGATGCAAATTAGTTTCGATACAAAATCATCCCCGGAAGATATCAGATATGACAACAAAATTCTTTAACAACGAGAACGGCAACACTCTGTTCGAAAAGCTCAAGGGGATTTCTGCAGGTATGGGCTTGAATTTCCATACCTTTCAAGCTGTATCCGGCTTTTTCCGCTCATCCGGTTATTTCAAGTTACGAGCCGAACTCAAGGATGTGCAGCGCATCCAGATTTTGGTGGGTATCAACATAGATAACATCTTCCGCAAGCATAATAAAGCAGAATTTTTCATGGGAGATCCGGAAGAGGCCCGCAAGGCTTTCAGCAAAGATTACATCG
Organism: Lentisphaeria bacterium; assembly: GCA_033809415.1. GTDB lineage: Bacteria > Verrucomicrobiota > Lentisphaeria > Oligosphaerales > Oligosphaeraceae > JAQVUB01. The sequence continues at coordinate 7,215 of JAPXLT010000222.1, read as the reverse complement.
AGGACGTGAAAAATGCTAAATATGCCGATGAGGTTGAGAACGGCATTCTACAGCTTGCCCAAGATTTGGCCGATGGACGTGTGGAAATGAAGATGCATCCTAGCAAAAACTTGCACGCAAAATTTTATCTCTGCCTCCCCCAAAACCATAGCCCAAACACTGATGGCTGGGTCATCATGGGTTCGTCCAACATCTCCGATTCCGGTCTGGGAATAACTTCCACACCCCGCTATGAGCTTAACGTAGCTATGAAAGATTATGATGACGTTGCTTATTGCAAGAAAGAATTTGAACGACTGTGGAATGAGGGAGTAAAGCTCTCGCTGGAAGACATTAATATGGCCAGGGGACAAACACATTTGGGCATTCAGCCGACCCCATTCGAGCTATACATGAAAGTGCTTATCAACACTTTCGGCGAACAGGCAGAGGACGACTTTAACATGAGCTTGCCTGAAAATGTCAAAGACTTGAAATACCAACGGGATGCTGTCATCCAAGGCTATCAAATGTTGGACAGGCACAATGGCTTCTTCCTCGCTGATGTCGTCGGTTTGGGCAAGACCGTTGTGGCGGCAATGATTGCCAAACGCTTCGCTGAAACCAACGGCAAGCAGACTGCCATCCTGGTCATCTATCCCCCAGCAGTCGAAAACAACTGGAAGGAGACATTCAAAAATTTTGGTCTCCAGCGCAGAACGCAGTTTGTCAGCAACGGTAGTTTGTCAAAAGTACTGGAAGAGAAAGGTAGCTATCGGGCGAAAGAGGAGTTTGACTTAGTTATTGTTGATGAATCACACAATTTCCGCCGTGACAATAACAAACGTTATGATGAGTTGCAACGCATCTGCAAAGCACCGCGACAAAATATCGGGTTGACGGGTGGTGCGCAAAAGAAAATCATTCTTATTTCGGCGACTGCCGTAAACAACTATCCATCCGATTTGCTGAGTCAAATACTGCTTTTTCAAGATATCCGTCGTTGCACAATTGAGAATATCGACAATCTGCAAAGCTATTTTGCACCACACATTGAACGATTTAATAAAATTATGCGCGACCGTAAGAAGGACTCAACTGTTGATATCAGCGGTATTGATGCCATATACAGCCAGATTCGCAAAGACGTCCTTGAAAAAATCACAGTGCGGCGTACACGTCGGAATATCTTGAATGATCCTGAATACAAAAAAGACCTGGAGAAGCAACACATCGTTTTTCCACGAGTATCCCCACCAGAAACATTGGTCTATCAGATGGATGCAGGGTTAAACCATCTATTTTGGGAGACGCTTAATATCCTGACCAAGCAAGTCCAGTATGCCAGATATCGCGCCATCGAATTTCTGCTGCCACCATATTCTGACAAATACCGCAACGCCCAACAGGTCGCCGGCATCCTGACAGGCGTGTATCAAGTCCATATGGTTAAACGGCTTGAAAGTAGTTTCAATGCTTTCAAGCAATCGTTGAAAACCTTCATACGCATTACTAACGATATGCTTGAAATGTTCGATAAAGATCAGGTGCTGATTATACCAGAGCTTGATGTCAGCTCACTATTGGCCAAAGGCCTGGAAATTGAGAAGATCATTGAGAGAGGGATGGAAAGACATGGCTATACAAAAGATGACATCGTCTATCCAGCACAGGCCTTCACGGATGAGTTCAGGGATATGCTTATTGATGACCGCAAGATTCTTGAAAGGTTGGATGACAAATGGGCGCAGGTTACTGAAGACCCCAAATTTGACCTTTTCGTCGAGACACTCACAAATCGGCTGTTGGATAAGGCGATAAATCCGACTGGGAAACTGGTGGTGTTCTCCGAAAGTGTGGATACGGTCGATTATTTGGTCAAGCATCTCTCACAGAGACTTGCTCGCAAAGATATTCTTAAAGTCTTTTCTGGCAACCGGAACAAACTCCGAAAGACTATAATGGAATGCTTTGATGCAAACAGTGAAAAACAAAGCGATGAATATAATATCATTATCACCTCCGATGTCTTGGCAGAAGGGATCAACCTGCACCGTGCCAACGTTATTGTCAATTACGACACACCTTGGAATGCTTCCCGATTAATGCAGCGTATTGGGCGTGTTAATCGAATAGGTTCGGTGGCGGATGAAATTCATAACTTTATGTTCTATCCTTCCGCCGAAGGCAACCAGGCTATTGCTCTCTATGAGAACTCGTTACTCAAGATGCAAGGCTTTCATTCTGCGTTAGGTGAGGATGTGCAAATTTATTCTCAAGCGGAAATCGTCAAAGATTTTAAGCTCTTTGATTCAGAGGTCAGGGACGATGTCGATGATACCTTGGAATTGCTGCGTGAGGTGCGACATTTTTATGCTTCAGACCGTGCTTGGTACAAACGCATCAAAAATCTGCCGTTGAAAAGCCGAGTCATGCGAAAGGGAAGCAGGGATGAAACGATTGCCTTTATTTCAAATTCCCGCAAAACAGCCTACTATCGTATTGTCGGCAGCAAGATTGAACTCTTGGATTTTCTAGGAGCAGCAAAACTATTAAAAGCGGATATTTCCGAAGTTGGGTTGCCATTTTCTGAACCAATGAAAACGCGCCACTTTTCCGACGTTCGGCAGGCATTGGAAGTTTTTTCCAGTCATATTCAGAATGCCCAACCGGATAAATCCATCAATTTAGTTTCCAAAGACCGGATAGTCGGCACGGCCTTGAGCTTTCTGCGCAAATGCGACCGTTGGGCTAATGATGGGATTCTTCCTGCTGAGATATCCGATTATTGTCAGTCACTGACCGCCTCGATACAGCATGGCGTCTTTACTAATTTGCAACGAGCCGTCTCTGCCCTTAACAAGGAATACAAAAACGTCCTGCCGCCGCTAACCGACGAACAGAAAAGCAACCTTTCCGAGGCATTCAAAAATTTATTCGATACCTATCTCGCAGTGCCGCCCTCCCCGGGGGAAAAGGAAGGCGAATCCAGTCCCATAATCGTCATCTCCGAAACATTGGTAAAATAGGAATTCTCAAATGAGATACACAGCTGAGGCTTTGCAAAATCTGTTTAAAAACAAGTTCGATTGCCAAGTATGGCAACGGTTCCTGTTGGATTTCTTTGCGGTTAAACACCTGCTGCTCCAGCCCGAACGTTTAGACGCCTCCACGCCATCAGAGACAGGATATTTTCTTGGTCGGTTTACAACTGATGACAAGTATCATATCGGGCTGTTCTATTTCGATATTGGATCATCCTCAGTAATACGCAAGAAAATCGGTCTTCGCAATCTGGTCAAGTCATTTTTATCCAATAATACTTTTGATGCTGCGCTGGCAGTGTTCAACGATGGCTCCATGTGGCGACTCTCTTTTATCTGCGATCTTGCCGGAGAGGCTACAGCAGCCAAACGTTTTTCCTATGTCTTCGGGGATATAAACCAGGCTTATCGGACACCGATACAACGATTTATGGAATTGCAGGAAGCCGGAATCAGCTTTGCGACGATGAAAACTGCTTTCTCAGTGGAAGCTCTCAGCAAGCAATTCTATAACGAATTATTCGACTGGTTTCAATGGTCATTGTCGGAAGAAATTGGCGTAACTTTTCCGAATGCAGAGATTGATGGCAAGAAAAATATTGAGGAGCGAATGATCCGCCTGATTACGCGTTTGATGTTCGTCTGGTTCATAAAACAGAAGAAGTTGGTTCCTGAACAGCTGTTCAAAGTTGATACTCTTAACGACATTTTGAAAACTTTCGATCCGTATAGCGTCACCGAAGGAAACTATTATAACGCTATTTTGCAAAACCTGTTCTTTGCTACCCTGAACAACGAAATTGGCAAACGCGCCTTTGCTACCGAACACCGCGGCCCGCAAAATCAAGCAGAAGACTATGGCATCAAGACTTTGTTCCGAAATCCCAAAAATGATACTTGGTTCAAGATTGGGAATGAAAAGGTTCTGCAACTTTTCAGTGCTGTTCCTTTTCTCAATGGCGGGCTGTTCGAATGTCTCGACAAGGAACAGCCGGACTCGCATGGACGTATCGTTTATAGCGATGGTTTCAGCCGTGAGGCTGGGCGTCAACGCCGGGCGTTTCTGCCAAATGCCTTGTTCTTTGGCACAAAAGCAAGTCCTGATCGTGGCTTGATTCCTCTGCTTTCCCGTTATAATTTCACGGTTGAGGAAAACTCCACTAACGATGCCGACATTGCTCTTGACCCAGAGCTGCTGGGAAAGGTCTTTGAAAACCTTTTGGGTGCCTACAACCCGGAAACCAGAGAAACGGCACGCAATCAGTCTGGCTCGTTCTATACTCCTCGTGAAATTGTCAATTATATGGTCGATGTGAGCCTGAAAGCCTATCTGGATGGGACTGTCAAGACCTCATTGCTCAAACAGCTCTTTGCTCAGGATGAACTGCCTGAAGAACTTCAGAATGATCCTGACACACGACAAGCCATCGCCAATCGTCTGAAAACCATCAAAGTGCTTGATCCGGCATGCGGATCAGGTGCATTTCCAATGGGAATTCTCAACCGCCTGGTCACACTGCTGCAGCGCATTGACCCAGCTGCGACTTCCGCTTACGAGCAAAAACTCCATCTCATTGAAAATTGCATCTATGGCGTAGACATCCAAACCATCGCCGTGCAGATATCCAAGCTCCGTTTCTTCATTTCGCTGATTTGCGAACAGGAACCAGACTTTAGTAACCCAGCCGGCAATTATGGAATTCAGCCGTTGCCAAACCTTGAGACAAAGTTCGTAGCTGCCAATACTCTGGTGGCTAAGATACCACAGGATAATCAACTTGGACTTTTTGAAGACCCCGAAATCCAGAAAACCAAAGACATCTTGCATAACATTCGTCATAAGCACTTCAGCGCCAAAAACACCAGCGATAAGAAAAAATTCCGCCTGGCAGACAAGGAAAACAGAGAGAAATTGGCGTTACTCCTGGAAAACAATGGCTTCTTTGCTCCTGCTGATGCACGTCAGCTTGCCTCTTGGAACCCTTATGACCAGAACGAAACCTCGCTTTTTTTTGATCCTGAATGGATGTTCGGCGAAGAGGTCAAGGACGGATTTGATGTTGTCATCGGCAACCCACCCTATATCCAATTGCAGAATAACGGGGGAGAACTTGCTGAACTCTACAAAAATTGCAAATTCACATCATTTGCTCGGACTGGTGATATATACTGTCTGTTTTACGAACGTGGTTTCCAATTGCTGAAAGCAGGGGGGCATCTCTGTTTCATCACCTCGAATAAATGGATGCGGGCGGGCTACGGAGAATCTCTGCGAAAATTTCTTGCTGAAAAAACCAACCCGAAAATCCTGATTGATTTCGCTGGACAGAAAATTTTTGAGTCAGCAACCGTAGATACAAATATCCTGCTCTTCCAGAAAGCGCCGAATACCCATAAGACACGGTCATGCGTTGCCAAGGCAGGTTGTCGTGATGATTTGAGCGGTTTTATTCGACAACATTCAATGGAGAATGCTTTCAATACATCAGACAGCTGGGTCATTCTCAACCCAATCGAGCAGTCCATCAAAGCCAAAATCGAAAAGATCGGAAAACCACTTAAAGAATGGGATATTAAAATCTACCGAGGCATTTTAACCGGATGTAATGAAGCTTTTATTATTGATGCTGGCAAGCGTAAGGAGATACTTGCTAATTGTGCTACTCAGGAGGAAAGAAAGCGAACTGACGAATTAATTAGACCTATTCTTCGTGGCAGAGATATCAAAAGATATGGGTATAACTTCGCTAATTTATATTTGATTGCATCGCATAACGGCATTCCCGGTAAGAAGATTCCACGCATCAATATCGATGACTATCCAGCTGTCAAGCGTCACCTCGATTCATTCTGGCCACAAATCTCCAAAAGAAGTGATATGGGAGATACCCCGTATAACCTCCGAAGCTGTGCATATTGGGAGGATTTTTCAGAGCAAAAAATCATCTACCCTAATATGACGAAATACTTGCCTTTCCTTTGGGATAATAAACGTTTTTTGACGAATCAAAAATGCTTCATCATTACAGGAAAACATTTGGGATATCTTACAGCCTTCCTTAATTCATCTCTATTCAAATATTGCTATCGAGATGCCTTCCCTGAATTGCAAGGAGGTACGCGAGAATTGAGTAAGATATTTTTCGATAAATTAGCCGTAGCACAGGTTACCGATGCCCAGAATGCGGAGTTCACTGAAATGGTACAACGTGTGCAATCTCTGCCAGCAGGTGCAGAGCGAAAAATTCTGGAAATTAAAATAGACCGCATGGTATTCAAGATTCACTGCCTGTCAAATGAGGAGTGCGCCCAAATCGGTTTCATAGAAATAGTTTAGTCGGAGGATTTTAGTCAACAGAAAATAGTCTGGGGAAATCTGTCAATGAAAGCTGCGTTTTCGAAAGCACCAGCTGGAATGTTTGTCAATGCGCCTTGCCCAATGATTGTTCCATACAGTGATTATCTGTTGGGCGTGTTGAACTCGAAGATCGCTGACTGGTATATCAGGCATTTGGGTGTAACCAGGAATGGCGGATATTTCGAGTACAAACCAATGTTTGTTGAAAAATTACCTGTGCCGCCGGCAGAGCAAAGAGTAAAACAGTTAATAGCATGTAATCTGCATACGAATACCATTGATCGTGAGATATACAATCTGTACGGTCTTTCTTCTGATGAAGTTGCATTCATCGAGAGAGGATAGTGTTTTTCGCAAAATCTATCTCTTGTCCAGATAGACCACATAAGTCAAAGACTTGTTGATTTATTGCCTCCTCGACTGCAGCTTTGTTATCTGGTGAAATCTGGGCTAGAAGAGTTATAAACACCTTTTCCTGTACCTTGTTAATACAAGGGACAAGCAGTTGCTCAATCTTGAACTTTTTCCAGCGCACGGTTCCAACGCCTGTTGTTGTGCCAATCTTTGAGAACAAGTATTCGGACAGGGCAGAGTTTAGGAAGCAGACCAGAAATTGCAGATGTGTGCCTGTCATGATAAAAGTCGTTGCTTCGGCGAAAAAATCACCTTTCGCATCTATAGCAAACTTGGTTTTATCAGATATTTCACCCCAGATAATTTTCTGCCGATTTAAATCCTCCCAATATGCACAGCTTCGGAGGTTATACGGGGTATCTCCCATATCACTTCTTTTGGAGATTTGTGGCCAGAATGAATCGAGGTGACGCTTGACAG
>JAPXLT010000221.1:0-8302 GCA_033809415.1 Lentisphaeria bacterium | reverse complement strand
GTCCCCTGTCCCCTGCACCCTGTCCCCTGTCCCCTGTCCCCTGCACCCTGTCCCCTGTCCCCTGTCCCCTGCACCCTGTCCCCTTACATATGTTTTTTCGGCTTATTTCCATTTTATTTCTTGTCGGGATTTCGGTAGCACGTGCTGAGGCGTCTGGCTTAGGTGAATCCTTGCTTCTGGAAGGGCGTCTGGCTTTGCTTCGAGGGGAGGCTTGGGTACTCAGCCAGCAAAGTCCCGGTGGAAGCTGGCAGAGTGACCCTGCCTTGACTGCGCAGGCTGGCATGTTGCTGGCCAATAGCGATGCGGAGCATTATGCCAAAGAGCTGCAAAAGGCAGTCCAGTGGATTTTGCAACATGAAAAACTGCTGTATCCCGCCGGTGCATTCGCACAGGCGCTACGGCTGCCATTACGGCTGAATCACCCGAAATCGGCGACGCTGGTGAGCTATTTCCAGCAGCAAAAAACAAACTGGCACCTAACTGTCGAGCCTGCGGTCGGGCGACAGTGGCTGTTGGAAGCGCATTTTCTGCTGCCGCAGGAGTTGACACTGTTATCGGCTGTCGAGGTGCAAGAGTTTCAACAGTTTTTTTTGCAGGAGAAGAAACGCTATCCTGCTTTGGCTCTGCTGACGCTGCTCAGCCTTGGCAGTTCGCAAGTTAAGCCATCGGAACTGGAGGCACTGCGTTCTGCTTGTATCGAGCAGTCTGCCAGTGCCGATCCGGAAATGCTCTTTTGGATTGTCCGCGCCTTGCGAGCCAGTGAACGCATCCTGCTCCCGAGCGAGAAAACCTGGCGTGGGGGTATTGTATCACGGATTCTTGAAAAACAGGGGGGGCAGGGGGCGTTTAGCGGAAAGGATTCCGCTGCGGATTTATCCGCAACCGTTTTTTATCTGCAAATTCTGCAGTTATGCCTTGCACCTTGAAGCGGCACGTTCTTTTTGTCCACGGAAAGCGCGGAAAATTTTATAAGGGTTGCTGCTTTGACGGAAGGGATTGCTCTGGCGAAATTCTTGTGTGCCGAGGCCGGCTTTATGCAATTGCCTCGGAGTAGTTCGAAGGAGAAGTAAGAAATGAATACAGAAAAAAACGCTGCTGGTTTGACTGATCCCATGCAAAAGTTCGGGCTGGAGTATTCGATTGCTGATTTTACGCCGACAATATGCTCCCTGTGGGGCTTGCCATGCCCGCAACAAAATCAGGCAAATGCCATTCAACCGGTTTTGCAGGCCGCTCAAAGAATATTGGGAGCGGGCAGAAAATTGACAAAAACAATGCTATTCTGCCCGGATGCCATCGGGGATGTCCTGTGGAAAGCTTATCCGGAAGACTTTGCACCTCTGCACGAAATAGCTGATGTACGGGTGCCCGTCGCTTCGGTCATGCCCAGCGTAACACCAGTCTGCTTTGCAAGCATTTTTTCCGGAGCTTCACCGCAGGTTCATGGAATTCAGGAGTATTGTAAGCCGGTTCTGACTGTAAATACCATTTTTGATGTATTCGCCGCAGCAGGGAAAAAAGTTGCTGTGATTGCCACCAACAATTGCAGTATTGACAAAATTTTCCGTGATCGCCCGATCGACTATTATTCACTGAGTCGTAACGAGCGAGCTTTTGAAACCTGCAAGATTTTGCTTTCAAGCCAGTTAGATTATGATTTACTGCTCTGTTATGATGGTGGTTATGACAGCAGCCTGCACAAGACGGGATGTCGGTCAGAAGCATCGCTGGCAGCTATGCGCACTTCCATCAGGCGCTTTTCAGAACTGGCCAGCCTGCTGAAACAGCTGTGGAAAAAGGAAGATTGGTTGTTGACCTTTACTCCTGATCATGGTGGACACGACCTTGAAAATGGGAAAGGGAGTCACGGGACGGATTGTTTTGATGATATGGTAATCAATCATTTGTACTGTTTTGGCGCTTCAGAGTCATAAAAGAGGTGGCAGCATCTTTGATTTGCGCTTAGGGAGTTCGATTTCATCTGTTCTTAACAACGAAAAGGCACGAAAAGTCATGGGGTGGGCTGTCGCCCACAACCCATTTTTTGTCCACGGAAAGCTCGGAAAGCTCGGAAAATTTATAAGGTTGCTGCTTCGACGGATGGGATGGCACGCAGAATCGCGGTTTGGCCTATTGGTTTCTCCGATTGCTTGGCGTCCTTGGCGTCTTGGCGGTTCAATGACGAGGAACCAACCGCCAAGTGCGCCAAGAACGCCAAGAGGACGTTTACGAAAAGTCATTGCTGCGGCGGATTTGGGTTTAGGCGTCCGCTGCAATAGGGTTCGAGATCGAGTGTAAGCCAGCGGAAGCCGACGGCGTGAGCGCGTGCCAGGAGCTTTGCGCGGTTGTCCGTCGTCACGATGGTTGCAAATGCGTGCTGGGCGATTTCGAGGCGGAGAATATCGCCGTGGTGCCTGGCACGGCATTCGGCAAAGCCGAGTTCATGCAGGAGGTCTTCCATTTGCTCGATCTGCCATAGTTTTTCTGGAGTTATGGGGCTGTTGGTTGGTATCCGTGAGGCCAGGCAGGCATAGGATGGCAAATCAGCAGTAGGCAGACCGAGCAGGCGGGAAGCCATGCGGATGCTCTGTTTGTCCCAGCCCAGAGCCTGCAAGGGACTTTCCACGCCGAGTTCCTCGAGTGCCTTGCTCCCTGGTCGAAAATCGTTTAAGTCTTCGGCGTTGCTGCCATCCATCAGACAGGGGAAACCGCCTTCTTTGGCTTCCTGCAACAAGACGCCCATCAGAGCGTTTTTGCACAAATAACAGCGTTCTGGCGGATTGTCCTGGAAGCCCTTGATTTTCCACTGATCGAGGAAAAGAAGCTTATGGGGAATGGCAAGTTTCTCCGCGAGATTGCAGGCCATAGTCCGTTCGCGGCGAGGCAGGCAGGGATGATCAACCGTCACAGCCAAAAAATCCTGCTTCAGAGTCCGTGCTCCGATCACTGCAAGGAACGTGCTGTCAACTCCGCCGCTGAAAGCCAGCAGGACTTTTTTTCGCTGGCGCATGGTCTGTTCCAAGGTAGCGATGCGTTCGGAGAGTTCTTCGTTGTTCATTGCGTGCAGTAGGAATCGGTTTTGTCGTCAAGGTCGGCAAAGCGCTTGGCTGAGCTGAAGTTATCCAAGTCATAATGAATTATTTGCTCGGGCATGGGCAGGCGTGCCAATTCCACACCGGCTTCGTTGAAGAACCGTTCAGCGAGAGTATTATGGTAATCCGAAAATACGACGACCCGCCGGATTCCGGCAGCGATCAGGGCTTTTGCACAACTGGTGCAAGGCATATTGGTTACATAAGCGGTGGCGCCGGCCAGTTGCAGGCCATGCCTGGCCGCCTGGCAGATGGCATTGATTTCAGCATGGTTCGTGCGGACGCAGTGCCCGTCAACCACCATGCAGCCATCGGTATAACAATGTGGAGTGCCCGGCAAAGAACCATTGTATCCCGTGGAAACGACGTGGCGGTCGTTGACCAGCACACAGCCGCAATGCATCCGGGGACAAGTCGCACGCTCCGAAGCAAGCATGGCCAGCTTTAAAAAATAAACATCCCAAGAGGGACGGTAGCTAGGCTCACCATCGGCACTTTTGATGATTTGGAAATCCATAAGAAATTACAAGCGTAAATTTTATTTTAATGGACAGGGACAGAATGGACGCATGTTTAATGGACAGAATGGACGGTTGTCTCGCGACAATAGCAATCGTTCTTTTTCACTCGGACAGGTCGGACAAGTCCGACCTGTCCGAGTAGGATTATGCTTCGGCAAGCAAGTCAAGATCATCCTGTTCTTCCCTCAATTCTGCGGAAGTCCAGATTTTTTCTTTGGTAACCGGGTCCGGTTTCACCGAGTTATCCTTGACCTTTTCTATATAGCGCCGCAATTGCTTATCGAGTTTCTCGAGGACATTGGTGATGGAAATCCGGATGTCGTTCGATTTCGCCTTGGCGACCAGGGAGATATTCTTCCCATTCAGGACAGCATCGGCAATTTGCCAGTTGCGTTCTTTGGTTAAGACCAGGCGCAGAGAACTCAGTTTGGCGTAGCTTTCTTCAAGCTTAGCTGCCGATGTTTCGGCGATTTGGCGCAGTTCATCATCAATTTCAAAGTGTTTTCCACTGATGATCAATTCCATAGGTACCTCCTTTGTTCAGCCATCGAGCAGAAAAGCTGCTTCATGGCTCATTTTGGGAACGCGTCAGGTGCTGCTCCAGCCTTTAGAAGGCAGATGTCAGCCCTGTGAGACAGAAAGATCGATTTTCGCCTTTTCTCCTTTCTTTATAATGCAGTTGATTGAAGCGATGTAATGCGACAGTGAAACTGGGTGACAAGGGCTTGTTTTACAATTAAAGACACTAATGGACACGAAAAAATTTCATGGGAAACATGACATTTTCTTGCAGATAAAGCCACTTCCATGAAATTTTTTCGTGTCCTTTCGTGCATTTCGTTGTTCAAAAAGAATTCCTTGGTTACCCAACTTCACCGACGCATTACGAAGCGACTACGACCCCGTTTCACCCTTTGAAACTGGGGCCGAGATAGACTTCCTTGGCTTTTTCATCCGCCAACAGGTCGGCGGCTTTTCCTGAAAACATGATTTCGCCATTGCAGATCAGATAGGCACGGTCAACGATAGCCAGGGTTTCCCGGACGTTATGATCGGTAATTAGGATACCGAGACCGCGATCACGAAGCGCGGCGATGATTTTCTGCACTTCAAAGACATTGATCGGGTCAACTCCGCCAAAGGGTTCATCGAGCAGGATGAAGCTCGGGGAGGTCGCCATCGAGCGGGTGATTTCCAGTCGTCGTCTTTCACCGCCGGAAAGGGTCATTGCCTTTTGTTTCGCCAGATGAGTCAGTTGCAATTCATTCAACAGGCTTTCCAGGCGTTTTTCGCGTTCGCTGGAAGACAGTTGCAATGTCTCCAGGACAGCCATGATGTTTTCGGCTACGGTCAGTTTCCGGAAGATGGAAGGTTCCTGAGCCAAGTAGCCCATGCCCAACCTGGCACGCCGGAACATGGGCAGGCGGGAAACATCCTGTCCTTCAAAAGTGATGCTGCCAGCGTCCGGTTTGATCAATCCTACAATCATGTAAAATGTGGTCGTTTTGCCAGCGCCATTGGGACCAAGAAGCCCCACCACTTCGCCTTTGCGGACTTCCAGGGAGACGTGATTGACAACACAACGGCTGCCGTAAATTTTGACAAGGCCGGAGGCCTGCATCAGGATCGATTCTGTTTCTGACATGGAGTGCTTTGCTATTTTTGTGCGGAACCCGTCGTGAGTCAATGTGTCAGTGAAACTGGGTGACAATGGGATTTATTTACAACGAAAGACACTAACGGACATGGCGCGGACTGATCGCCCGCAACCCACACGGACTTTACACGGACGGGACACGGACAACAAATCGGACGGATCAAGTAGATCGGTCGGATCGGTCAGATCAGTCGGAGAAAAAAGACAGGAATTGGCGGTACCTTAAAAGGGCTGTATGCCAATGACTTGGAGCTTTCCTTTCAGAAAAATCTTTCCCAAAAAAGAAGATTTTGGGCGATAGTAGTACGAAAAAATTTCATGAAAATTACGACGCATTCTTGCAGACAAAGCCACTTCCGTGAAATTTTTTCGTGTCCGTTAGTGCTTTTCGTGGTTCAAAAAGAATTCCTCCGCTACCAGCTACTGGCGCATTGCAAGTCGAACTATTTCTCGGCTTTCTTTTCCTCTTTTTTCAATTTCAGAAAATCGCTGTCGCCGGTGTTTCTGTTCTTCAGGTCCCGGATGTTGATTGAAGCTCCTTTTGCGGTGATGGTTTGTTGTTTCCGGTCGTAGATGATTTCCTTGCAGCTGAGCACGTTTTTCCCTTGCAGCAGGGTGCAATTCCCTTCCAGCGTGATCAGGTCTTTTTTTGCATCATAGGTGCCCCGTTCGCCGGTGGCACTTTCGGAACCAGTCAATTTCCGGATGGTGACATTATTGAGGGCTTCGACGCGTTCGAGTTTATTGTCCTTATCGAGAAAGACGGTCATTTTTTCAGCGGTCAGATTCATTGCGCTGTCGTAAATCAGAACATTTCCGGACAGTTCAATGGTGTTGTTCTCCATCTGCATTTGCATGCGCTCCGCCGAAATGCTGACTTCTTCGGTTGATGGACTTTCTTCCTTTGCCGCAGCGGCGTTGCCTTCTTCCTGACCCATGAATAACATCGGGCAAATAAACAGCGTCAGGATCAGCAGTGAAAACGGAAAGTTTGTCGATCTCATAAGTAGGCTTTCTCCTTTTGCAGTTCAACGGGTCAGCACCTAGTCAAGGCTTGCCGCCACGCAATTTTTTTATGTCCCCTTTGCGGAAATGGATTTGCACGGTGCTTCGGACGACCAGCATCATTTTGCCATCCTCCTGGTAGACATCGTAGCCCAGTCCGGATATCTGCAATCCTTCGGCGTGCAGCAAAAGGGGCGAGTTGCTTTTGATTTGGTATTCGAGCCGGTTGAAATCGCAATGCGGGGAAAGGAGGCTGATAGTACCACGTTCCGGGTTGTGGAGGTGCATTTCGAAGCCGGAGAGCTGGTACTGTTCACCATGCATGACAGCCTGTTCCCCACTGATCGTCCAGGTGGAAGGTTGCTTGGATTGCGGGACGGCTTCTTTATCCTTTAGATTTAACATCCCGCTGGCTTTGAAGTCTTGCAGAAAAATTCGGTTGTTGCCTAAGGAAAATTTGTTTTCCGCAAAGATTCCAGCAGCTAGAAGAAGCAGATTCAAGATGAGGCATCGAGTTTTAGAATTCATAGAATTCAAGTGCTGCCTTCCATTTATTTTGCGCTTTAAGCAACCATTCTGCGACTTCCCGGACGGCGCCTTGTCCGCCGTTTGCGTTGGTTGTCAGTGTAGCAGCTTCCTTCAACTCCGGGGCGGCATCTCCAACAGCGACGCTGATGCCAACTCGCTTCATCACCGGCCAATCGACCAGGTCATCACCGATGTAAAGGCATTCACTGGCTGTGACAGCCAAATCCTGCAGGAGTTCCAGAAACGCGGGCAATTTCGGCCGACAATTTTCGCGGATGAAATCAAGCTTCAATTCTTCAGCGCGCCGGCGGTTGGCCATGCTAGTTCGTCCGGTGATGATGCCGACTTTCAAGCCGGCTCTCAACATCATTTGGATGCCACAGCCATCTTTGACACTGAAGAACTTGATTTCGTGTTCGGAACCAGTGCCATAGCCGATGCCACCATTGGTCAGGACGCCATCGACATCAAGGATGACAACTTTAATTTTCTGTGCAGCTTGCGACAAGTTCATGAATTTCCTTTACCATCTTAAGAATTTGTGGCAGACTTTGCAGTGGCACGGAGTTTGGTCCGTCCGAAAGCGCATGGTCGGGGTCTGGGTGGGTTTCCAGGAAAAGCGCATCGATCCCGACCGCCGCTGCCGCTCTTGCCAATGGGAAGACGAATTCCCGGCGTCCGCCGGAGGAGCTTCCCTGGCCTCCAGGTATTTGCACGGCGTGGGTTGCATCGAAGACGACCGGGCAGCCCAGTTGGCGCATGATGACCAGGGAGCGCATATCCACCACCAAGTTGTGATAACCGAAACAGGCACCCCGCTCAGTCAGCAGGATACGCTGATTGCCGGTTGATTCAATTTTCCGGATAACCGATGCCATGTCTTCAGGTGCAAGGAACTGACCTTTTTTGACATTGATTGGCAGTCCCGTTTTTCCGGCGGCAAGCAGCAGGTCTGTCTGTCGGCAGAGAAAGGCGGGAATTTGCAGGATATCAACGATGCCGGCTACTGTGGCGCATTGTTCCGGTTCATGAACATCGGTTAATACTGGACAGTCAAATTCTTCACTGATATCAGCGAGGATTTCAAGGCCCTGATCGAGTCCGGAGCCTCTGAACGAGCTGATGCTGGTGCGGTTTGCTTTGTCAAAGGAGGCCTTGAAGACATAGTTCAGGCTCAGTTTCTCACAGGCGCTCTTGACATTGTCGGCAATTTTTCGGCAGATATCCAGAGACTCGACAACACAAGGCCCGGCTATGATTAAGGGGGATTGCGAACCTCCTACAGAAATTTTTGGCGTAATGGCAAATTCTTGCATGCTCATCTTTTTTCCTGTCTCTTTCAATGAATAAAAACTGCACAACCTGTCATACATACAAAATGGATGAGAATCACAGGATTGCAAGCTCAATAGCACATTTTTTTTCTGTCAGGGGGCAGGGTGCAGGGTGCAGGGTGCAGGGGGCAGGGGGCAGGGGGCAGGGGGTACGTAGTGCAGTAT
>JAPXLT010000220.1:0-8333 GCA_033809415.1 Lentisphaeria bacterium | reverse complement strand
TTGCATAGCGGATTTGATCGAGTTTCGCCGTCGCACAGAGAGTCTGGTCGAGCGTGTCGAGACAGTTCGTTTGCCGACTGATTTTGGGCAGTTTGACTTGCACTGTTATGTTGCCAAGCATGATGGTCGTGAACATCTCGCCCTGGTTTACGGAAATGTTTCCGGCAAGGAAGATGTTTTGACCCGCGTTCACAGCGAATGCCTGACCGGGGATGTCTTTCATTCGCAACGCTGCGATTGTGGTTTGCAGCTGGCCGCCGCCATGAAGCGTATCGTCGCCGAAAAAAGCGGCGTGATCGTGTATATGCGGCAGGAAGGACGCGGCATTGGTTTGACCAATAAATTGCATGCCTACCACTTGCAGGAACGCGGCCTTGATACCGTCGATGCCAATATCCGCCTGGGCTTCCCGCCGGATTTGCGGGAATATGGCATCGGCGCACAGATTCTCGCCAACCTCGGCATAAAAAGCATACGGCTTTTGACCAACAATCCGAAAAAGTTGGTCGGCCTGGAAGGCTATGGCTTGCGGATCACCGGTCGGGAACCCTTGGTTGTCCCAGCCAATGAACACGACAAGAAATATTTGCAGACGAAGAAAGACCGTATGAACCATATGCTGTAATTTGGGTACCTCTCACTACAACAGGAGAAAGTGATGACAGGCAAATACAAGACTTATGAAGGAAAACTAAGTGCGGCCGGGCTGCGTTTCGGGATCGTCTGTGCTCGCTTCAATGACATTTTTGTTTCGCAGCTCAAAGACGGCGCAGTGGACTGCTTGATGCGCCATGGCGCGCGCGATGCGGATATTTCGATCGCCTGGGTGCCTGGCTCTTTTGAAATCCCGCTGGTTGCCCAGCGCATGGCCGACAGCGGTCAGTTTGATGCTGTCATCTGCCTGGGTGTGGTCATCCAAGGTTCGACCGCGCATGCCAGCTATATCAACGCGGAAGTCTCGAAGGGGCTCGCACAGATTTCCCTGAGCCGGAACCTGCCGGTCATTTATGGCGTAGTAACCACAGAAAACATCGAACAGGCCATCGAGCGCTCCGGCAGCAAAGCAGGGAACCGCGGCGCCAGTGCGGCAGCCACCGCCATTGAAATGGTCAATCTGCTTAAACAACTTCCCTGAAAAAGGCTTTCCATGACCCCTGATACGGAATCTCCGGCAGTACCGGAAACCCCCGAAGACGCTTTCCGCCATCGGCGATCCTGCGCAAGGGCCTTTGCCATACAGTTCCTCTACCAGCTCGATTTCCAGAAATCCTGGAGTTGCACGCCGGAAGAATTGACCCTTTTCCGGGAAAACCTTGGGGAGCTTGACAAGGGGGTTCCCAAGCAGCATCATCGCAAGGCATGGGGTGCCGCCGTCCGCATGATTGAAGGAGTCTGTACGCACCATTGCGAAATCGATCAATTGCTCTCGAAGGCCGCTGCAAACTGGGACCTTTCCCGCATGAGCGGCGTTGACCGCAGCATCTTGCGTCTGGGTGCCTATGAAATAGCCTTCAGTGACAAAGTCACTGCAGCGACGGCTATCAATGAAGCCATCGAGCTGGCTAAAAAATTCGGTCACGCCGATTCCCCCCGTTTTATCAATGGAGTGCTCGATAAGGTTCGCATGCTCTGTCTTTCCGCCTCGGGCGATGTCACTTCCAATCAATAAGGAGTTCATGTAGCATTGTCTATTTTATCGATATTTCAGCGTGGTTTACAGAAGACCAAGACGGCTCTGGTACGCGGCATCCAGAGCCTGTTCAGTGACGTTAGCAAGTGGGATGAAAGCAGTTATGCCCGCCTCGAGGCTGCGTTGATTGCCACTGATCTTGGTGTTACCATCAGCAACCGTATTGTTGCAGATGTGCGTGACAAATATGAACGCGGACTGATCGCCACCAGCGAAGATATCCTCGATGTGGCCCGTACGGAAATACTGCAGATTCTCAACAAGGGTGGCTATCCTGAAATCCGGCGCAATCCCGATGGGCCGACTGTGATTCTTCTGGTCGGAGTCAATGGTAGCGGCAAAACCACCTCTGCCGCCAAGCTTGCCTATTACTTCCGCAAGCGTGAGGAGACTGTTCTTCTGGGCGCGGGAGACACATTCCGCGCGGCTGGAGTCACCCAGCTGCAACTCTGGGGCGAGCGCCTCGAGTGCCCGGTTGTGGGCGGTCAGAAAGGCGGTGATTCGGCAGCGGTCGCCTTTGATGCCATCAAATCCGGGCTCCAACGCAAAATGGACTATGTGATCATTGACACGGCAGGGCGCCAGCACACTCGCACGGACTTGATGGCTGAGCTGCAGAAGGTGAAACGCATCTGCGAGAAAGCGTTGCCTGGAGCGCCCCACGAAATCTGGCTGACTGTCGATGCCTCGATCGGCACCAATGCCCTAGTGCAGGCAAGGGAATTCGGGAAGATTTTTCCGATCAGCGGCTTGATTTTGACCAAGCTCGATGGCACCGGCAAAGGCGGCGTGGTCGTTGCCATCAAGGAAGAACTCGGCTACCCGGTACAGTTCATCGGTCTCGGCGAACAAATGGGAGACCTGCAACAGTTTGACCCGGAATTGTTTGCCGGAGCACTTTTCGAATAGATTTTTTAACAATGGAATACTTGAAACCCACACGGACGGAACACGGACGGAACACGGACGGAACACGGACGGAACACGGACGGAACACGGACGGAACACGGACGGAACACGGACAAAAAAGTCCATTGTCCATTGTCCATTTTATTTTGTCCATTCCCGTCCATTTTGTCCATCTTGTCCATTTATGTCCCTGTCCCTCGTCCATTTAAGGAGGAAAGCGATGTCGCATTTTAAGATTGGCGTAATGGTTGACTCGTTCCGGTTGCCAATACCGGAGGGTGTCCGCAAAGCGAAAGAGGTTGGTGCGGACGGCATTCAGGTCTATGTCGTCGATGGTGACATGCGTGCCGAAAACCTGACTGCTGCACAACGCCGGGATTTTCGCGCTCTGGTAGCCGATTGCGGTCTGGAAATTTCCGCGCTGTGCGGTGATCTGGGGGGGCATGGTTTTCAGCTGGTCGAGGAGAATACGGTCAAGATCAAGCGCTCGAAAGCGATTGTCGATTTGGCAGTTGACCTAGGCACTACCGTGATCACCACGCACATTGGGGTTGTCCCGTCTGATTCCTCCGATCCTGTTTTCCGGAATCAGTTGCTGGTCTGCCGTGAAATCGGGCAGTATGCTTTTGATCATGGCGTCGCCTTTGCCATCGAGACTGGTCCTGAGACAGCGACGGTGCTTGCCAGGCTTCTTGATGAAGTCGATTGTCCCGGCATGGGCGTCAATCTCGATCCCGCCAATCTGGTGATGGTTGTCAATGATGATCCGGTGCAGGCAGTTCATACGCTGGGCAAATACATCAAGCACACGCATGCCAAGGATGGGGTTCAGCTCAAGCCCTGTGATCCGGTGCAGGTCTACAACTCCTTTGCCGAAGGTGGCATCGAGGGGCTAAATATCGGTGAACTGTTCAACGAACTGCCGTTGGGACAGGGAAAAGTCGATTGGGATGCATATCTTGCGGCTCTCCGTGAAGTCGGTTTCAAGGGATACCTGACCATCGAGCGGGAAGTCGGTGCCAATCCGGAAGCCGACATCCGCACAGCGGTCAACTTCCTGCGCCAGCGTATCTGACCCTCGCATGAACCAACTTCGAAAGGAATATATCATGCCGAAACGACTTGCCCAATGCCTGCTGGCAGTCCTGCTCTGCACCTTCTACGCCTGCAACCAGGACAAAGGCCGCAAGCCGGAATTCGTGCTGACCTACAGTGTCTTTTTCCCATCGACGCATATTCACTCGATCCTTGCGGAACAGTGGGCCGATGAAATCAAAAAGCGCACTGACGGGCGTATCCGCATTGATGTTTATTCCGGCGGAGTTCTCACCGGTGCCGGAGAGAACTTCGAGTGTGTGGTCAGGGGAGTTTCGGATATCGGCATGAGTTGTTTTTCGTATTCACGGGGCATGTTCCCGATGATTGAAGGACTCGATCTGCCATGGGGCTACGAAAACGGGGCGCAGGCTACCGAAATCGCCAATAACTACATCCGCTTCTTCAAACCCGCTGAACTCGAAGAAGTGACCTTTTTGTTCGCACACGCACATGGGCCCGGAATCCTCGCCAGCCGGAAAAACATCAGTACGGCTGACGGATTTTCCGGGATGACGCTGCGCGGCACCGGGCTTTCCGCGCAGATGATCCGAACTTTGGGCGGCAATCCCGTCGGCATGAGCCAAGGGGATGCTTACGAGGCTCTGCGCAAAGGCGTTGTCGATGGTACTCTCTGCCCGATTGAAACGCTGAAAGGCTGGAAGCAAGGGGAAGTCATCGATCATGTCATCCGCATCCCGGCCATCGGTTATACCACCGTTATGTTTGTCGTCATGAACAAAAAGACCTGGGGGAAACTACCTCCGGAACTGCAGCAAGTCATCACGGATGTCAATCAGGAATGGGTACTGAAACATGGCCTGGCCTGGGATCAAGCCGACGAGGAAGGCGAGAATTTCGTCCGGGCACTGGGCAAATCATTCCATGATTTCCCGGTCGAGGAGAATGCCCGGGTCAAAAAGGCTTTCGAGCCGATGTTCGCGGAATGGGCCGCCAAACTGGAAAGCAAAGGACTGCCTGGAAAACAAGCACTAAAATTCATGCAGGAACAATTTACGAAATAGGGGGCAGGGGGCAGGGGGCAGGGGGCAGGTGTCGGACGGGTCGGACGATACGGAGCATTCGGGCGTGGGAGAGTAAACAGAAATCACAACCGGGACGGTTGCGCCACTTTTTAAACCTGCACCCCGCACCCCGCACCCCGCACCCCGCACCCTGCACCCTGCACCCTGCACCCTGCACCCTGCACCCTAAAGAAAACTTTGATCATGTGGCATTACTACCGGAAATTTGTTACGTATTCCGTTTGGCTTCTTACCGGCATTGCCGGCATCTGCCTGCTCGGCGTTATTTTCATTACTGGCACAGATATTATTCTGCGCCGCTTTGACATGGCCTTGCGTGGTGCGATCGACCTGGTGCAGATTCTATGCTGCCTTTGTATCACTCTTTCATTGCCCTACACCACTGCGGTCAAAGGGCATATTGCCGTCGAGTTCTTGTTCCAACGTTTCAGCCGACGTGGAAAAATCATTGCCGATTCTTGCACACGTTGCGTAGGCATCCTGTTTTTTGGCCTTCTTGCCTGGCAAAGTTTCCGATATGGTTACAATATGCTGCAGAAAAATGCCATGACCCTGACCTTGAATATTCCGCTGTTCTGGGTCTACTGGCTGGCCGGCGTCGCCTTCTCTGTGGTGATCCTGGTCAAAATCTATCATATTGCCCACCCTGGAAAGGAAATGATACGCCCATGAGCACGTTCACCATCGGTCTGATCGGATGCATTTTACTGATTGTCCTGCTGCTGCTCAGCATGCCGGTTGGTTTTTCTCTGGCAATAGTTGGTGTCCTTGGCTTTGCCATGATCATCAACTTTCCGGCAGCCTTCCACATGATCATCAGCCTCTTCCTCGATACCTTCAGCAAATACGACTACAGCGTCATCCCACTCTTCATCTTCATGGGGCAGGTCTGCTTCCACTCAGGCATCAGCAAACGCCTCTTTGACGCCGCATACCGCTGGATGGGACGGCTGCCCGGCGGCCTGGCCATCGCCACCGTCACCGCCTGCGCAGCCTTCGGCGCCATCTGCGGCTCAGGTCCTGCCACCGCCGCAACCATGGCGGCAGTCTCACTGCCAGAGATGAAAAAGCGCAACTACAGTATGCAATTAGGCGCCGGCACAGTAGCCGCCGCCGGCGGGCTGGGAATGATGATCCCGCCAAGCGTAGTCTTTATCGTCTATGGGTTCATGACCGAGCAATCCCCCGCCAAACTCTTTATGGCCGGGATTCTGCCAGGATTGCTCTTTACCCTGCTGTTTTCCCTGTATATTGCCTGGGCCTGCTGGCGCAACCCCAAACTCGGTCCGCCGGCACCACCCTCGACTTGGAATGAGGCATTTCGCTCTCTGCTCGGAGTAATCGATCCCCTGCTGCTCTTTCTGGCGGTCATGGGCGGCATGTTTATTGGCTGGTTCACCCCAACCGAAGCAGCCTCGGTTGGTGCCCTGGGCAGCCTGATCATTGCTATAGCACGGCGCTGCCTGACCTGGAAAATGCTGAAACGCTCGGTTCTCGAGACGATACGCACCTCCTGCATGATCATGATGATCATCGCCGGTGCCCTGGCATTCAGCCGTTTCCTGGCAGTCACGCGTTTGCCGGTCGAGCTTGCCCATTTCCTCAGCGGCCTTCCCCTGCCCGGCTGGATGATCATCGCCAGCATCCTGCTGGCCTTCGTCCTGCTTGGAACAGTCGTCGATAATCTCGCCCTGGTACTGATGACCATACCCGTCTTCCTGCCAGTGCTTACTACACTCGAGGTCAATCTGATCTGGTTCGGGGTGATGATCGTTGCCGTCGTCCAGATCGGAGTCATTTCCCCGCCGGTCGGGGTCAACGCCTATGTCGTCTCCGGCATGATACGCGATGTCTCCCTGCAAACAGTCTTCAAAGGCTGCATGCCCTTTATCGGAATGCTGATCATCGGAACCGTCCTGCTGATGATTTTCCCGCAACTGGCCACCTGGCTACCGACAATGATGTTCTGATTCTTTAACCACGAACCACACGAAAAAGCACCAAAATTTTCGTACTATCACTCGACTTCTTGTTTTTTGTGAAAGATTTTCAAAAAACCGATGCACAAGTTTCTGACCTTGAAGCTCTTTCTCATTTTTGAGATTTTTTTTGGCCAGGGATTATGTCGCGCCCTTACAGGGCTTTGCCGATGGTGGGATCCCTGACCCAGGGCGTTGCCCTGGGCTGGTATGTCACGCCCCTTCAGGGCTAATTCCAACATTGCCGATCCGACCGATCCGACTGATCCGACCGATCGGTCGGAGAAACCAATTGGCCAGATCACAAATCCGCATGCCATCCCATCCGTCAAAGCAGCAACCCTACAAAATTTTCCGCGCTTTCCGTGCTTTCCGTGGACAAAAATGGGCTGTGGGCGTCAGCCTGCGCCAAGTCCTTTCGTGCTTTTCGTGGTTAAAAAAGAATTCCCTGAATCTGAATCTGCTTGTGCAAAACCTGTTTTTGGGAGTTGACAAAAGTGGTTTGCCGGGATACTGTTAATATATGCAGGGCGCTTTGCCCGGATCACGCTTTGATTTCTGCTGGAGGCCGGTTATGACTGCTACCCCTGACTCGATAAAAAAGATTCTTTGCTGCACGGATTTCTCAGAAAATGCCGGTCAGGCCTTCAGCTATGCCCTGGATGCCACGTTGCACTATCCAGGCAGCATCCTGTATCTGCTGCATGTCATCCCGGAGCCGGAATCCCAGTTCTGGCGTACCTATATCTATGATGCAGATACCAATGCCGACGAAAAAGCCAAGCGTGACCTCGATGCAAAGGTGGATGCCGAATATCGCAGCCAAGTCCCGCAATCCATCGATTTCCGCGTCGAATTCCGCATCGGCAGAGACTATCAGAAAATCCTGGAGTTTGCTGAATCCATACAGGCCGACCTTCTGGTAATCGGGCGTCAAGGTCGCAGTCATTTGCGCGCTTTCTTTTTTGGCAGTGTTGCTGAACGGGTCGCCAGCAGGGCAAAATGTCCGGTACTGGTTGTCCCGCTGAAATAATTGGTTTTGTTTGGAGGTTACAATACCCATGTCTGAATTGACTCTTGAAGATCAAATCAAAGAGTTGCTGGTCGAAAGGCTGTTTCTGGATTTGGAACCCTCGCAGATCCAAAATGAGACTCTTCTCTCCGAATACGGGGTTGATTCGTTTTTAATGCTCGAGCTGGTGGTGGCCATGGAAGAAATATTTGCCGTCCATTTCGAACCGGCAGATATTACCGCCGCAGCCCTGAAAACCGTTTCCTCATTGGCAACCCTGATTCGCTCAAAACAACATCAACAGTCATAGGAGTCCTCTGGCTATGAGCGAAAAGAATAGCATTCCTGATCCGACTGCAGCTTTGCGACTTTGGGAAAAAGGGCAAATCCTCTGCCCTGCCTGTAGAAAAAACATAGCCCTCGAGCATGTGCAGCCGCTGCAATTAATGCCTTGCACCAACTGCAAGGAGATGCTTTTTGTGCCCAAAAAGGTTGGCAACTATTTTCTCTATGAGCCTGCCGGCGGTGGCGGCATGGGCAGCGTCTATAAAGCCGTTTCGGCACTTTTTCCGGATGATATTCTGGCGGTCAAAGTTCTTTCC
>JAPXLT010000219.1:0-8347 GCA_033809415.1 Lentisphaeria bacterium | reverse complement strand
CCAAGCGCCCTGCCTAGCCAGAGCCGTGTCAGTCTGGCAGTTCATGCCGGTCAGACTCGACACCCATTCCTGGCTCACGCCCTCTTCCGAAATATACCCCGGGGCATAGTGCCAGACAAGGGTACGATTGTCGCCCTTCAAGGTCTCGACGAACGCCCGGTCCTCCGCACTCATGTAATAGGGCGCGACAAAAACCAGCACCTTGTATTGCCGAGCCAGTTCGGGATTCTCCCGCAGATGGCGAAAATACCAGGCATGATAAGGCACGCCTGACGTGTCCAGGTCCATGAACATCCATCTCAATCCGTAAAATGGCAGTGAGCCATGTCCCAAATGATGGCGACGATAGGAATACGACTTCTCATTGAAAACCACGGCCACGTCCGGTCGAAAATCATCTGGCTGGCCAACGAGCTTTTCTCCGACCTGCTGCATTTGGGCAATTGTCCGCAGCGCCTTTGGGTGGCGGAATGCCGTCGAGCCAATGTCATATATCCACCAGCCATGACCGCGCACAGTCATCTGCCCGGCCTCCTTCAGGCAGATGGAATGGAACTCTTCAGCAGAGGTTGCCGCGCTTATCCGTATCGTGCCCACCTCGTTGTAAATCCCGCGCGTCCACGACCGCAAGTCCAGCTCTTTAAGCATAATCTTGTTTTTCAGGGCAAGGGACTCATACGGCGAAATAATCCCGCCGATGTAGCCTGGCAGGCGATACTCGTAGGCCGGCTGCGGCACGCAGAAATCAAGATGGCGGCTCTGCAAAAACGTCTCAAAGCCGCCGCTCCAGCCATCGCCCATTTTATAGGTGATGCCGATGATTGGGCGCCCGATAGCGTCCTTGACAATGCCGACGAAGTAGTCTTGGATTTCCCAAGTCCTGGCGTCCATCATATCCTGGTAATCTGCCTGGGGCGCATACGTGACCGGGTCCTGGAACATAACCGGCTTGCCAGGGGCAGGCCTGGTCGTGCCGGACACATCTGGGATCTCCGCCGCAGCGATCGTCGCCCCAGGCAGATGCCAAGCCTTGGCCAGAGCCTCGTCTGTCCCATAACGACGCCGCAGGAAGTCACGCCAGGCAGCCAAGCCGGCCGGACTGTGGTCTGCCCAACACACCTTGAATTGATCGTCATGGCCGCCGACAATGAACACACCGGCAATCATGTTGGCATACGGGGTCGCGGCGATCGCCGCGACTGCCTGGCGAACAATCTCGGCGGCGTCCGCCATCGCCTTCTGGGAATACATGGAGGGCCACCAGTGCTGGCCAGGCGGCAGTTCGCTGACGAATTTCTTGAAATGGATGTCCGTTCCAGCGCCGCGCAGGCCATCTTTATCAAGCCACGCTTCAGATGGATTCTGCTCAATGTAGTTTTTCGGCCAGTCAATCTTGAAGGTAAGGATCATCTTGCTGTTCGGTGCCTTGCAGGCAAACTCCTCAAGCAGGCGGTTCACGCTGCCGGCGTCAACGCGCCCAGAATCGTCGCAGATGGCATACACGCCAGGTCTGCTGACCGCGTCGGGTCGATATTCGCCAGGATTGCTGGCCAAGTCGAAGCAGAGCGTCTGCATAGTGACACCGGCCTGCTGCTCGAACAGCGCGTAGTCGCCATAATGGGTAAGCAACAGGTTGTACATGATGGCCGGGATGGGCTGGTCATTGCTCAGCAAAACCGGTCGGCCGTGCATCTGCCTGATCTCGGCTGTCTCCGGCGTCCGTTTGGCCACGATCTCCCGTGCCTGTTCAGGCATAAAAAGCTTTGGCGTCATGACCGGGCCAGTGGCGAAGCCACACCAGGGCGCGGCCGGGAATTCCAAGTCATCAATCCAGAACGTGGCTGGATTCCCCAGCACCAGCACGTGCGCCGTGCAGAGTTCCGCCGATGCCGACCGTCGGCGCATGATGACGCGCTTATGCCAGACATTCGGCGGGGCGTTACGCGCCAAACTTTGCGATACCTGGCCATGGCCGCGGTTGATGCCGACGTCATCGCCATGCAGCGATCCGGATGCCGAGCCTATCCGCAGCATGATGGCCGAGGACACTGGTGCCTCATCCGAACGGAAATACATTCGCAACGACACGGAATCATTTCCGGGCGCAATCGTGACTGACTCGGCAGACTTAATCTCAATGTAGCCCAAACCATTCGTTTTAGTGATGCGTAGCGAACAGCGGCCGCTGCGTGCGTTAGTCGTGTCCACTGCGACGTCCCCCTTGGCACCATCACGGAAAAACACCTCCCAATGCGTCGGGGTGGTATCGTCTTCCTCAAAGGAGGCATTAGCCAAGGCATTGCCCTCGCCAGGCAGGAATTTTTCGAGCCTGATGTCAGGACTGGCGCGGTCGACCGCAGCAAGCAGCTCTTCGTCCAGCCCGGGGTAGGCTCGCAGGCAGTTGGCCATAGTCAAGCGGGCTGTCCAGTTGTCACCGCCCAGGATAGCCAAAATGGTTTCGCGGGCTGGTGCGCCGATGTCGGCCAAGGCCTTGACCGCTGTAGTGTTAATCCTCTCAATAGGATGATCGACCAGCTTCTGGACGCTTGCAATGGCTGGCGCCGAGGCCGGGCCAATGCCAGCCAAGGCGTAGCACGCCGCGACCTTGTGCTGGTCGCTGCCCGCCAAAAACGGCATCACGTCAGAAACGGCCGACGATGCGGCCGGGCCAATCTGCCCCAGGGCGACCAAGCAATGATAGACAGTTTCCTGGTCTTCTGACTTTAAAGCGCCCCGCAGAACATCCAGCAGCGGACGGGCAGCGGTGCCAAGCTTGGAGGTGGCAAGCGCCGCCGCACGCCGGGTGGCGACGTCGCCATCTTGCAGATCGCGACCCAATGCCTGGATGCGCTCTTTCAGTTCAGGATTCGTGGGCATTAGCATCGTCGCAACCACTGGGGCGACGTCTTGATTCTGCCCTCCGGCAACATCCGCCCCGGTGCGGCCGACCTCGGCCTCGGCGCTCCTAACAAGCAGAGCCAGCAACAGTCCGACAACGGCGCTTCTCAATTTCACGGTCATCATTCCATCCTCCTGCCATCGCAAACATCAATCCTGCAAACACAGCAAAGCAACTTCATTCATCCATGACTGGCCAAAGCGTTCCCTCAGCCTTCTCTTTCCCACCCCTCCCTAAAAAACTCGCTTAGGGATCACTTGTTCCGATAGGCGGAGTGATTGAACGGCGACCCGGGATCGTTCGTGCTCCCGGAAAACATGACTCCCGTGACATGGCCATCCGCGTACAGGATGTTGGCAGCCCGCATGCCGTTATGCCGAGTATCAGTACGGTCAAAACCATAGAAGGAGAAATAGCCTTTCTTGTCTGAAGCCGCTTTGTCATAGATGGAATCCGCCGAGATGATTTTTGTACTGGGCGTCACGAATTTGGCGAGATGGCCGTGGAATCCCTCAGCGCTCGTGCTGGGCACATAGCCGTTATAACCATAGTGCACCCAATGCCCGGCCGGCGTGTTGACGTATGTGCCTGCCGCCTGCGGGCAGGTGAATACTTTCCTGTTGCCGCCCATGTACGCCAATGCAAAGTACTCCGCCCAGGTCGGCCCCCAACTCGGGGTGCCAGGCAAATCCAACAAAGGAGGGAAACGGTCTTCAAAATCCGAGTTGTAGAAATGGAATATCAGGCCGATCTGTTTGAGGTTATTGGTACAGGAAATCGACCTGGCTTTCTCCCGCGCCTTGCCCAACGCGGGCAGCAACATACTGGCAAGAATGGCGATAATTGCAATCACAACGAGCAACTCGATCAGCGTGAAAAAATTCCGCCGATTTCTCAACATGGTGTAGCCTTCATTTAACATGGGGAACCTCCTTTTCTTGTTTTCTGACCGTTGAAGCACTAGGGACAAAAATTGATCGGACAGCAGTATGGGTGGGTTCAAGATGATTGTCACGGCAGGCCTGTACCAGAATTTCGGCGGCGCGGCGACCAATCTCAAAATGCGGAATTTTCAAAAAGGTGCAGGAAGGCACAAGGCTTGTGAGGGTGAGACCTGAGCAAATTGCCACCAGCCCAACCTCTCTGCCGATTTGCATTCCATTGCGCCAAGCCGCTTCGTAGATAGCAATGATATTATCAATCTGGTTGCAAAAGAAAACCTGAGGAAGAGGGTTCTGTCGCATGAAGGCAGTAAGCTGGTCGGCTGCTGTTTCATTGGGTAGGAACAGACAGTTTTGTTGACTGACCTCGAGACCTTGGCGCTTGCCTTCCTGCTGGAAAAACGCGGCACGTTCCTGGAAAAAGAGGTTCTTTGAAGTTCCAGATTGGGCGGTAAACACACCTGCCGTGGAGTAACCGCAGAAATTCACAAGGCGGTCGACAAGGTCGGCCACGTTGCGGTTTGGCCCCATGCTGCCAATGGTGGCAAAACCATCAATGGGTTTCCAACTGTGAAGGATGCACGGAACACGCTTCGTCAGGATTCTAGCTAAGGGAAGATATGCGGGGCTGACAAAGATCACACCATCATAAGCCGACAACCGCCGCGCCTGAGCATGCAATTCGAGTTCGTTGTCACTGTCCGGCATATGCACAAAGCTGACCCTGGAATGACTTTGCTCGGCACCATACAAAACACCACGATAAATTTCACAGTTCTGCGACCAGTTCTCAGGCGGCATCTCATCAGGAGAAATCGTCGCCCTTGGGAAAACAAAGGCCAAACGCCGAGAATCCTGCTCCGCATTGAAATCAGGCGAAACAAAAACCCCCTTGGCAGGAACACGGGACAATACCGACTCACGCTCGAGAAGCTCGAGAGCCTGGATGACAACACGCGTGCTGAATCCAAACTCCTCCGATAATTTCCGGATACTGTCGATCCGGCTGCCAGGCGCGTATTGACCCGAGACAATCCGCGAGTAAAGAGTATCACGAAGATGCTGTGAAAGTAATGGTTTCATTTTGCCTCAACTGTTGTACAACAGACATTGTAAGCCCGAAACCAGCAAAAGTCAAGCCCATAAATAATTTTTTTATTTTTTTACAACGAAAAAACACGAAAAGGCACGAAAATTTTTTTCGGGTCAGAAGCATCCTTCGAGGGTGGTTTGCGTCACGCGCATCACGTTCCCGCCGATGATTTTTCGGATATCATCATCGGAGAAGCCCCTCTGCACCAGCCCGACCGTGAACAGTGGCCAATTCGTCCAGGCGACGGAATCATACATTTTTTCCGTTGCTTCAAAGGGATCGACGGCAGGCGTCCAGAACTGTTCAAAAATCGGGCGTGAGTGCCGGATGCTCGGCCAGCCGACGCCCGCTTCAGCAAAACACTGCGTCGAGCGGTCCGTGCCGATGGCCACATGGTCTGCACTGAAGTTTTCGGCCACGTAAGCGATATGATCGAGGAAAGAATCGATCATCCCGGTTCCGCGATAAAACTCAGGAATCGCGCAGATGCCCACATATCCGCCGGTCTTGACGATTGCGCGGATGACCTCGTCAGTTTTTCCCCGATAGTGTTTGCTGAGCGCCCCCGCAACCGTATGGCTGGCGACAACCGGTTTTTCCGAGCACTGGGCTGCCTCCAGACTCGTGCGCAGTCCGGAGTGCGCCACGTCGGGGATGATGCCGACCCGGTTCATTTCCGCAATAACAGTGCGTCCCAGGTCGCTGAGTCCTCCGTCTGCCGGTTCCGCGCAGCCGTCCCCGAGCAGATTTCTGCGGTTGTAGGTCAGGTGCATCATGCGGACTCCGAGCTGGAAGAATACGGTGAGATAATACAGGGCGCTTTCGACGGAGTAGATGGTGCTCGGCAGCGGCACGCCATTGGTGGTAATATAAATCGAATGCCTGCCCGCCTTTTTGGCGGCAGTGACGTCGGCAGGGAAGGCGGCGCGTGTTATCACATCAGGCATTTTGTCGCAAAGGTATGTGCGCCGGGCGAGACGCTTGATCAGTCGCTCGATGTCATTGCTTTCCTCCCCGGAGTTCTGGAAAACGCAGTCCACTCCCGCCGCATCGAATGTTTCCTTGAATGCCCGCACGGCATCCGGATTTGCCAGAAATCCAAGTTGCGTTGCATTTTCCAAGAAATCGGAAATTTCGTTGCGGTCTGCCCCGGCGTCTGCCAGGGCAGTGATTTGCTCGATGGCATTCTTTGTAGTGCCGCCCGGGATGAAGCCATAGGCGTCCCAGACGAGTGCATCCTTGTGCAGTTCAAGTCCATGTTTCAGCTGTTTCTGCGAAGGTTTCAGGATCGAGAGAGCCAGCTCACGACATTCTTCGATATGTGAGGCCATAAATCATTCCTTTGCTCATTGAGTTCCACTGTCAAATTGAAAATGTAATCGCCTTTCATTTTTTAACAACGAAAAAACACGAAAAGACTTGGCGCGGACTGCCGCCTACAACCCATTTTTTAACCACGAACCACACGAACAGCCACGAAAATTTTTATAGGGTTGCCGCTTTAACGGATGAGATTGCTTGCGGATTTGTGATTTTGGCCGTTGTTTACTCCGGCAGATCGGTCAGATCAGCCGGATCGGCATAATGCTTTGCGCCGTAGGCGCTTAACCATGCTTAACCCCAGGCTTTAGCCTGGGGTGGGAAATCCCCCAACGGCAGTGCCTTGTAAAGGCACCACAATCAGACGGATCATTTTGACAAGTGATTGTGTGACAATGACTTGGAGATTTCTTTTCTGAAAAATCTTTCCCCAAAAAGAAGAAGCCAAGTGATAGTAGCGCGAAAGTCTGCACCCCGCACCCAGTCATTCAGCAGGAAAAGGCACCATCACAACCGGGACGGTTGCGCCACTTTTTTAACCTGTACCCCGCAACCTGTAACTTTGAACTTTGAACTCATCCGGGTTGTAAAGTGGGATTTTGGATGTATTTTTTACCTGTTTCGAAAACTGTTATTTTTATAGGATCCACATTAGGAGAAATAAATGAAAATCCGTCTGTTTTTGTTTGCTTTTGTTTTTTGCGGGCTGGTTGCTGTGTATGCAGCCGACAAGGTCGCGTATCTGAACATGGAAAAGGTCTTTGAAAATTATTATAAGACAGTCCAGGAAAATTATCAGTTTGAAATTCAAAAACAGGATTTCGAGGAGCGCCATGGCATCATGCGGGATGAATATCAGAATTCGCTGAAAGAGGCGCAACGCACGGAATCCGACATGAAGAACGAGCTGCTTAGCCAGGAGGCGCGTGAGGACAGCCGCCGGAAACTTGGAGCTTTGATGGAACGCTTGCAAGTCAAGCGCGATGAATTGATGAAATTCCGCCAGGAAGGGTTGCAGTCCCTGCAGAATACGCGCGGTACAATCGAAGAAGCCCTGATCAAGGACTTGACCGACCTGGTGCAGCGCTACTCTGCCGAAAAAGGGTTTACACATGTTTATGAAGTCTCCGGACGTTCCCTGAACCGGGTGCCCGTTCTGCTGGTTTATCCTAAGGAACAAGAGATCACTGATGATGTCGTCACATACATCAACCGCGGGCACGAAAGCGAACTCCAGGAAGCCCGGAACAAAGTCGAGGCACTGAAGAAGAAAGCTGAGGAAAACGCCGAAGCCTCTGCAACGAAATAACTGTTATTTATATCTCAGGAGTCTATTATGCTGCTGGAAAAAACTGCCCAGGAGATCGCTGAACTGGTCGGCGGAAGCCTTCGCGGTGTTTGTTCCCAACCGCTTCATGGAGTCGCCTCCCTGTCTGAAGCCACTGATCTAGATGTATCTTTTCTCGGCAATGAAAAGTACCGCGACCAGGTCTTGCCTTCGAAAGCCGGTGTTGTCCTGGTGCCGCCGGAATTTGAGCCGCCGCCGCCGGAAGGGCGTGCCTGGGTCGTTTGCGAGAATCCATCGGATGCGTTTAATGCGGTCATCGCCTTGTTTACGCCTCCGCCGGAAAAATATTTGCCTGGGATTCATCCTTCTGCGGTGATCAGTCCGCATGCCAACGTAGCCGCCTCGGCACATGTTGGCGCAGGCGTGGTCATCGAGGACGATGCCAGCATTGGTGAAAATACGGTCTTGCTGCCGAATGTCTATATCGGGCGCAAAAGCAGCGTTGGGGCGGACTGCCTGCTCTATCCGAATGTCGTCGTCCGGGAACGCTGCCTGCTTGGCAACCGGGTGATTATACACGCCGGAGCAGTGATCGGCGCTGATGGCTTCGGATATAAATCCGGTCCAGCTGGACATGAAAAGATTCCGCAGGTGGGCATTGTGCAGATTGATGACGATGTCGAGATCGGCGCCAATTCCTGCGTTGACCGGGCGCGTTTCGGGCGCACCTGGATCCGTCGTGGCACGAAGATCGACAACTTGGTGCAGGTCGGGCACAATGTCGAGGTTGGCGAACAGGGTATGAT
>JAPXLT010000218.1:8086-8383 GCA_033809415.1 Lentisphaeria bacterium | reverse complement strand
AATCATAAGAAATCATACGGAAGCATAGAAAATGTGATTTGAAACATAAAAAACCTCCGGAAGTCATAGCAATTCCTAATCCTGTTCAAACGGCAAAATGAGTGTTTTTAATGGACAGGGACACGAATGGACATCATGGACAGAATGGACGCGATGGACTTGACGTTTGATGGACGAATGGCCAGGCACAAAAAAATGTCATCTGCTGTACTATCACTCGACTTCTTCTTTTTTGTAAAAGATTGTTCTGAAAAGAAAGCTCCAAGTCATTGGCATATAAGCGTTTCTTCGTCTGAT
>JAPXLT010000218.1:0-8076 GCA_033809415.1 Lentisphaeria bacterium | reverse complement strand
CCTTTACAAGGCACTGTCTTTGGGGGATTTCCCACCCCAGGTTAAAACCTAGTTGCTATGGTTAAACGCCTACGGCGCAAAGCATTGTGCCGATCCGTCCGATCCGACTGATCTGTCGTCCGTGTAAAGTCCGTGTCCCGTCCGTGTAAAGTCCGTGTGGGTTGCGGGCGATCAGTCCGCGCCAAGTCCATTCCTGTCCATTGTCCATTCAGCAGTCCATTCAGCAATCCATTCTTGTCCATTCCGTCCATCTTGTCCATTCTTGTCCCTGTCCATCGTCCATGAAAAATCTTTCTGAAAAAACAAGAAGTTTGAGGATAGTAGTACGAAAATTTTTTTAGGGGGCAACGTCATTGCCGTCCGTCACTCAAGTTTGATTTGACAGCTTGGGATTTATCGTGTATTCTAACAGGAATTCATTGATGGAGCAATCATACAGGACAGTATATCTATGCAGGCAGATTTGAGGTTACGGAGTCGGCGTCAGCGTCTGGAGCGCGGTGCTGCGTTCAGCGAAGGAAAAGTGGTTTCAGCGGGTAATATGATTGCTTTGCTGGAGTCGGTGCTGGAGTGCGGTGATATTGTTTGTCTCGAGGGTGACAATCAGAAGCAGGCGGATTTTCTTAGTCGCTGTCTGGCGAAAGTTGATGTGAAGCGCATTCATGATCTGCATCTGGTCTTGTCTACGATTGCGCTGGCTGACCAGCTGGATATTTTTGAGCGGGGCATTGCCCGCAAGGTTGATTTTTCCTATTCCGGCCCGCAGGGTTTGCGAATGGCAAGGATGGCCATGGCCGGCAAAATCAACATCGGCAATATCCATACCTATCTTGAATTGTACAGCCGCTATTTCACCGATCTCTGCCCCAATGTCTGCTGCCTGGCCGCCGAAATGGCCGACCGGGAAGGCAATCTCTATACCGGGGACAACACCGAGGATTCTCCTGTAGTAGCCGAGGCGACGGCATTCAAGAGCGGCATTGTGATTGCCCAGGTCAACAAAATCGTCGATAAAATTCCGCGGGTGGATATTCCGGGGGGCTGGGTTGATTATGTCTGCGAAAGCCCGAAGCCCTTTTTTCTGGAACCTTTATTTACCCGGGACCCTGCTCAGATCACAGAAACGATGATCCTGGCCGCCATGCTGGCGATGAAAGGAATCTATGCCAAATATCTGCCGAAATCCCTGAATCATGGCGTGGGTTTCAATACGGCCGCAATCGAGCTGCTGCTACCCACCTATGGCGCGGAACTCGGTTTGCGCGGCAAGGCCTGTCTGCACTGGCTGCTGAATCCGCATCCGACAATGATCCCGGCGATCGAGGATGGCTTTGTCAAGACCATCTATACGGTTGGCAGCGAGCTGGGCATGAGCCGCTATGTTGCCGCCCGTCCCGATATTTTCCCGATCGGGCGTGATGGCAGCATGCGTTCCAATCGGGCTTTTGGGCAGATGTGCGGACATTATGCCACCGATATGTTTATCGGAGCAAGCCTGCAAATCGATCCGCAGGGTAACAGCTCGACTGCCACCGCCGACCGTATCGCCGGCTTCGGCGGCGCACCGAATTTCGGCTGTGATCCGCGTGGACGCCGACATTGCACGCCAGCCTGGTTGAAAGCCGGCGAGGAGGCTTATGGCGGCAAAAGCGTTGCACCGCGCGGGCGTCGTCTGGTCGTGCAGCTGGTGGAGACGTTTCATGGCAAGCTCGAGCCGACTTTTGTGGAAAAACTTGATGCCTGGGAATTACAGGAGAAAGCCGGCTTTGCGCTGCCGCCGATCATGATTTACGGTGATGATGTCACGCATATCGTCACGGAAGAGGGCATTGCGCATCTGCTGCTTTGCCGTACGCCCGAGGAACGCGAACAGGCGATACGCGGGGTGGCCGGTTATACGCCGATGGGTCTGGCACGCGACCGGCGGGCTGTGGAAAACTTGCGTGATCGCGGCATCATTCAACGCCCGGAAGACCTGGGCATTCGCAAGGGTGAAGCCAGCCGCGATTTGCTGGCGGCACGCACTATCAAAGACCTCGTGCGCTGCTCCGGCGGACTCTATGACCCACCGGCATCTTTCCGTAACTGGTAAGACATTTTTAACCACGAAAAGGCACGAACAACGATGGAACATCTTGAATATGAATTCAGGGAAGCGGGTGGAGAGACAAAGGCGAGGCAAAGCTATGTCCTGACGGGCGTAGTGGCTTCCGGCAATCTGGAAGTGCTGATGCAGCCCAAAAACCTGGAAGGCGGCTGCCGCTTTGTCATCGATACCGCCGCCAAGGGTTTTGCCGCTTCCTGGCAGGCTGTCCTGATGGATTTCATGGCGCGTTTCCGTCCTGCCAATCTGCTGGTCGAAATCAATGATCATGCCGCCAGCCCGGCGGTCGTCAGCCTGCGACTTGATCAGGCATACGAATTGCTGACGGGAAAGTGAAACCGATGAAAAAACAAATTACACGAAATTACCTCGAGGCTACCGCCCGGCAGCGGATCAAGGATTTTCTGGATGCAGACAGCTTTCGGGAAATCTGCCCGCCGACGGAAGGTTTCAGCAGTCCGCATCTGCATTATTTTGACATACCGCGTGCTTTTGATGACGGCGTGATAATTGGCGAGGGACTCCTTGGCGGCTTCGAGGTTGCGCTGATTGCCCAGGAGGGGCGTTTCATGGGTGGGGCAATTGGTGAAGTGCACAGTGCTAAAATCGTCGGCTTGCTGCGACGCTGCCTGAAAACAAGGCCGCAGGCGGTGATTTTTTTATTTGACTCCGGCGGCGTGCGTTTGCAGGAGGCCAATGCCGGCGAAATCGGGGTTGCTGAAATTATCCGCGGCATTTTGGATGTGCGTGCGTGCTGCATTCCGGTTTTCGGGGTAGTTGGCGGCAGCTGCGGCGCTTATGGCGGCGCCGGCATCATCAGCGGCTGCTGCGATGTGCTGCTGGTTTCCGAAGAGGGGCGCATCGGCGTCTCCGGGCCGGAAGTCATTGAAACCAATATGGGAGTGGAAGTCTTTGATGCCCGCGACCGCGCCTTGGTATGGCGCACATACGGCGGCAAAAACCGCTTTCTGCAGGGCCAGGTGCAGGAACTGCTGGAAAATTCGGTGGCGGAATTCCGCGCAGCGGTTTTGCGGCGTTTGCCCTGTTCCTCGAATTATTCGCTGGAAGCTCTCGAGCGCGAGCACCAGGAACTTACTCGACGTGCCAGCCGCTTTGCCGGCTGCAGGGATGCGCTCGATGTCTGGCGCAAACTCGGTTATGCTGACGCCGAACAGATTCCGTCGCTGACTGCCGATGAACTCAATAAACTGCGGGAGGCGAAATGAAAGCACAGGAAGTACTCTCAAAAATCTTTCCGGATGGATATGAAATCCAGAGCAGCGGAGCGATTTTTCATGGCACCGGCACAACGTCTTCCGGTAAAGTAGCGGTGATTGGCACAGAAGGCCATCCGGTGCTGGGCATTTCGATCCTTCTTCAGCTGGCAGAACTTATGCTGCAAGTGCTGCGGGAGGCGCCCCGCCGTCCGATTCTTCTCATGGTCGATAATGATGGGCAAAAAATGGCTTTGGAGGATGAGCTTCTGGGGCTGAACCAGTATCTTGCGCATCTGATCAAAGTGCAGGACCTGGCTCGTCGCAAGGGGCATCCCGTCATTGCCCTGGTTTATGGCAATTCCTGTGCGGGCGGCTTCATCGGTTTCGGGCTTTGTGCCGGGCATACTTATGCAACGCCTGACAGCAACACTTCGGTCATGATTCTCCCGGCTATTGCTCGAGTCACCAAACTGCCGCTCGAATATTTGGAAGAACTGAGCAAAACTGTCGCGGTCTTTGCCCCTGGTGTTCAGAACTTTGAACGCACCGGCGGCGTCGAGTGCGTCTGGGACGGGGATTTGAATCAATGCCTCGAACAGGCTCTGCAGAAAGACCAGTCTGCTGATCAGCGTGCGCAGCTGGGTGCGCAACGCGGCGGACGCCCCCTGGCAGCAACTGTCATCGACCGGATTCTCAATGCCTGAAGCGGTGCAAATCTATCATCGCCAGGAACTGCTGCAACTGCGGAAGGATGCGGATATTCTCTGTCAGGAAACGGACGTTGCCGATATCCGGAACTGGCTCGAGGCCGGCTTCCCGGTGATTGTGCGCCGCCCGGGGACGACTGCCGAAGGCATCCATTGCGGCATACCGTTGCCAATTTCCGGCGGTTTGCGGCGCATCCCCTTTCGCATCCCTCAGGAAGCGGTACAGGAGCGTCTTGCGCTGCCGCACTTGTGGGATTGTTTGGATGAATTGCCGTCCGGTCAATCCGTCAGTGAAAAGCTTTTGTCTTTCAAACCGGAGGTTTTCGGGAGTCTGGCCTGGCAGTATCTTACCGGACAGGAATATCTGCATGTCGGATCGGACTTGGATTTGCTGATCCGGGTGCGGAACCCTGGGGAATTGCAGGAGTTGCTGCATGTATTGCCCGGCATTGCCGCACCGTTTTATGATATCGAGATCATGCTGTGGAACAATCGTTCGTTTTCCTGGCGTGAATGGATGACTTCAACCAGTTCCATTCTCGTCAAGAGTGATCATCAGGTTTTTTTTCTGCCCAAAAGTTTGTTGACGGGCGATTGGCAGGACACGGCGGCGATTGCGGCAGCGGCTTGTGACGCATTGCGTGAGGAACTCGAGGCATATCCCAAGCCCGGCCTGGTCAGCTTTCTCGATAACGGAAGCCATGCAGATATGACTGCGGTGCATTTTACCAAAGCAATTGGCGTGCTGCCGGAGTTTTTCAGGGAGCTTGCGGAAGCAGGCGCCAGGCTGGATGGTTTTGCTGCTCTGCAGAAGATAGGTTTGGCCGCCGAACAGAAGATGCTCGAAGCCACTGGCGGTGTCAATACGCACCGCGGCGCCATTTTTTCGCTGGGCTTGCTCTGTACCGCCGCTGGTAGAAAATTTTCTTCCGGGAGTTCATCGAGCCTGGGCGAAATCGTCCGCGATTGCTGGGGCAGTGACATTCTGCAGAGCCGGAATCCCGGCAGCCACGGGGATCAAGTCCTGCGCAAATTCGGCGTGCGCGGTGCTGCTGCCGAAGCCGCTGCGGGATTTCCGGCAGTATATCGTCTTGCTCTGCCGGCGCTCTGTTCGCGACCGGAGCGTAATGCCGCCAGAATGCAGGCTTTTTTTGCTTTGCTGGAAAAGGTCAGCGACACGACCTTGCTGTATCGCGGCGGAAAAGCAGGCAGTGAATTTGCGGCACGA
Organism: Lentisphaeria bacterium; assembly: GCA_033809415.1. Taxonomy (GTDB): domain Bacteria; phylum Verrucomicrobiota; class Lentisphaeria; order Oligosphaerales; family Oligosphaeraceae; genus JAQVUB01. The sequence continues at coordinate 2,820 of JAPXLT010000218.1, read as the reverse complement.
GCCGCTGCGGAGTTTTTACATTCAGGTGGAACCGGGAGTGTTGACTGGAAGCGCAGAGCCGCTGCAATTCATCAGACATTTATCGATCACAAATGGAGTTGCGGGGGCATTGCGGACTTGCTGGCAGCGGCAATTTTTATTCAACAAATGGAAGGGATATGGCAGGTTTAGCGATCTTGTGTTCCGGACAGGGCAGGCAAAGTGCCACCATGTTCGAGCGGCTGAGAAAATATCCGGAGGCCCTGGCTCTCGAACAGCAAATCCGTGCGGCAGGTCTGTTGCCGAATGGTGCGGATGATCCGTCCATGCTTTTTCACAATCAGTTTGCACAGCCGCTAATCTGTCTGTATCAGGTTATGGCCTGGGCGGTTATTGCCCCGGAACTTCCGGAAGTCGAATTGTTTGCCGGCTACAGCCTCGGTGAAGTCTCGGCATACGCTTGTGCAGGGATGCTGAAAATAGACGATTTGATACGTCTGGCGGCTTTGCGCGGCAAGTTGATGTCGGACGCTGCAAAGCAACCGCAGACCATGCTGGCGGTACTGGGACTGAATGCGCAGCAACTCGAACCTATTGCTCTGAAGTCCGGTGTCTTCCCGGCGATCCGCAATGGCAGACGCCATCTGATCTTCGGAATGCCTCAAGATTGCGTCGATTCTTTCCGGGAGGCTGTATTGTCTGCCGGCGCAACCCGTGTCGTGCAGCTGCCGGTGACGGTTGCTGCCCATACCCCGCTGCTGGAACAAGCCGCTGTCATTTTTCATCAGGAACTGGAAAAAGTGCCGGTCCATCCTGCGGCCGCTCCGGTGTTGTCTGGGGTAAGTGCCGAACGTGTTTATGACCGTGAAGGCATGCTTGCCGCACTCTCCGGCCAGATTCAGCAGACCATTGACTGGCAGGGGTGCCAGGAGACCGCCCTGGCCAGCGGATGCAGAGTCTTCCTTGAACTCGGCCCGGGCAGCAGCCTGGCACGCATGATGCTCGAGGAATTCCCCGAAGTCGAAGCACGCTCCCTCAGCGAATTCCAAGACCTGAAAGCTGCTGCAAAATGGGCCAAGGCAAAAACGTTGTAAACAACGAACGTAAATTTTCGGGTCTTTTCGTGCTTTTCGTTGTTCAAAAAGAGGTAGAGGGTTTATATTTTGGAAAAGTGTTTTTTCTGAAAATAATGTTATGGGTGACATGATGATGAACAGATTAAGTTGGCTATTGGTTTTTGTTTTCTGTGTTGGAGCAGGTGCTCAGGTTATCCAGAAACACTGGGTGGAAACCTATAGTTGGCAAGGCTTCGGCACCCTTGCAACAGATCAGTTCCAGATTTTCGGGAATGAGTGGCGCATCCGCTACAAAACCCTGAACAACGGGCCGTTAAGCGTTGCATTCCACGAGGTGGCAACAGAAAAAACAACGACAGTGGTAAACCGCAGAAGTGGTCGTACGCTTGGCTTCGAGCAGTATAAATTTACCCCGGGCGAAAAGTTCCTGTTTATCCGTGGTTCGCTGGGCGGTTGGCGGGTGTCAGTCGAACAATACGTTGACAGCGTCGAAGAATGGAATTGTCTGCGCTATGTGAAACAGAAACCTGCCTTGGAGAAGCGGGCGGCATGGGCCGGCGAAAGCTCGCGTGAAATCAGTCATACTTCGGATCAGGCCTGGAAGCTGGAGTTTGAGCATATTAGTGATGGTCTCGTACAAATTCAGGTTTTTGATGCTACTGGTACCATGCACTTCGACTCGATGACCAGCAAGGGTGGCAGCAAAGGCGGTGGATGGATGTATGCGCCGGGAACGTATTCTATAAAAATCACTACTAGCGATGTGCCCTGGTGCATCTATGCCCTGACAATAGCTGAGACAGCGAAAGAAACGGCTGACAAGTAATGAAACGTCCGCTGATTGCTCTGACCGCAACCTGCCAGCCTAATGGCCCGGATTCCGTTTTGATGGGCGTCAATGATGCCTATCAGGAGGCCGTGTATGAGGCAGGAGGGCTTCCCGTCTGTCTGCCGCCCCTGGCCGACTTAGCCGCTGTATCTGCCCTGAATTCAGAATTTGCCGGATTTCTGCTGACTGGCGGCCCGGATTTGCCTGGGGAGTACTATAATCGTGCGGATCATCCCGCTATGCGACCTCTGCATCCTCGCCGTGCTGCCTGGGACATGGCTCTTGCGCACTTCCTGCTGAAAGACTCGAGGAAGCCGGTATTGGGCATTTGCCTGGGATGTCAGGAACTCAATGTCGCCGCAGGCGGCGATCTGCATCAGCATCTTCCAGAAGTCTCAGAGAATATTCTTGTGCATACCCGTGCGGAAGGTGCACCGGAAACGATGCATCATGTCATGGTCGAGGAAGGTACACTGCTGGCCAGCATCGTCGGCGCCGGAAAGCTGCTGGTCAATTCCTCGCATCATCAAGCCATTGACAAACTAGCACCCGGCTACCGGGCGACTGCATATTGCCAGGATGGCGTCATTGAAGCGATAGAACAGGAAAAGCCCGCACTCGAGACGCGCTTCCTGCTGGCGGTGCAATGGCATCCGGAACGGATTCGACACCTCGAACAACAGCGCAAAATATTCAGCGCATTTATTGACGCATGCCGCCAACAACTTTTTTAACCACGAACCACACGAACAGACACGAAAAATTTATAGAGTTGCTGCTTCGACGGATGGAATGGCACGCGGAATCGCAGTTTGGTCTGTTGGTTTCTCCGATTGCTTGGCGTCCTTGGCGTCTTGGCGGTTCAATGACGAGGAACCAACCGCCAAGAGCGCCAAGAACGCCAAGGGGACGTTTTAGCATCTTCCATCACCGAAA
>JAPXLT010000217.1:0-8443 GCA_033809415.1 Lentisphaeria bacterium | reverse complement strand
CAACTACTGCGAAGCCCTGCGGGAAATCGCAACTGCGCGTGGCGAAATCCCCAGTCGAAAAGGCTATCCGGGCTACCTCTACAGCGATTTGGCCTCTCTCTATGAACGGGCTGGACGCTTGCAGGGCGGTGGGGGCAGCATTACCCAGATGCCGATCCTGACTATGCCCAGTGACGATATCTCACATCCGGTGCCAGACCTGACTGGGTATATCACCGAGGGGCAGATCGTGCTCGATCGCGAAATGTTCCAGCGCGGCATCTATCCGCCGGTAGCCGGGTTGCCATCGCTGTCCCGCCTGATGAAGGATGGAATCGGCAAAGGACGCACGCGGGATGATCACCCGAACTTGGCTTCCCAGCTGTTTGCCGCATATTCAAAAGTCAAGGATATTCGTTCGCTGGCATCGGTCGTCGGTGAAGAGGAACTCAGCCCGGCGGACAAGTTGTATATAAAATTCGGTGAAGCTTTCGAGCACAACGTCGTTTCGCAAGGGGAGTTCGAGAACCGCTCGATCGAGCAGAGCCTCGAGTTGGGCTGGGAAGCATTGCGCATCCTGCCACGCTCGGAATTGCTGCGGGTCAGTGAAGAGCAACTGCAAGAACATTTCGACAAGCCGGTTGAGACAGAGGTAATTTCTGCTCAGGAGAAAATCTGATGGCTCGCCTGAACATCGCTCCAACCAAAAGCAACCAGCTGAATCTGAAACGGGATTTGGCGATGGCTACAGAAGGGTTTGCCCTGCTCGAACAGAAGCGGGAAATCCTGGTTATGGAGTTGATGCGCCTGCTCAATCAGGTCAAACAAGTCCAAGGCGAGCTGGAAATACGGCGTCGGGCCGCCTATGCGACGCTGCGCCGGGCCGTCGCCCAGAATGGCTATGCACATCTGCGCAATATCGCCAGCGGCATCCGCTATGGGCACCAGATGAAAACCGACCAGAAAATCACTGCCGGAGTGCGCACTCCTTTGATCGAAGTATACCATGGGAAACTGTATGCCCAATACGGCTTCGTCGCTACCGACTCACTCGTCGATCAGACGATGCGCGACTTTTTGCTGCTGCTGGAAATCATCGGGCAAGTGGCTGAATTGGAAAATACGATTATATTGCTTGCCAGAGAATTGAAAAAAGCGCAGCGGCGCGTGAACGCACTCGAACATCTGTTCATCCCTAACTTCAAGGAAACTCTTCGTTTTATCGGAGATGTCCTCGAAGGCAAAGACTTGGACGCCTTCTTCTCGCTGAAAATGGTCAAAAAAAATCTTGAAAAACAGGCTTTGGGAACTCCGCCTCAATAACCATGAATCCATCCGGAATGCATATGGCATGCAATCTTTTCACCAGTAAACAGGGTAAGCAACATGTTCTTTAGAAAGAAGACAAACAACAGCGAAAACCTTGCGCCAGCCACGCCTCCACCCCCCGATTTCGTTTTCATCCGTAAGGCTTTGCTGGTGGTGGATGGCTCGAAGCCGGCCTTGGATGCCACGGAATTTGCCGTCCAGTTTGCCCGGCAGACAAACTGCGAACTCTGTGCAGCCTTCGTCGTCGATACCGCTACTCTTGATTATTTGCAGCAAATGCGGATTATTGTCGGCGAAGAGCGTATGGAACTCGAGCAGGATTTAGAACTGAAAGGGAAGCGTTATCTGGCCGGAGTCCAGGAGCTTGGCCAGAAACATAATCTGGACATCGAGACCCATATCTGCCAGGGACGATTCCATCAGGTCATCTTGAAGCTGGCTCGGGAACTCGAAGTCGATCTGATCATTACCGGCGGCTGGAAGCATGAGATCAAAAAGAAAGACAGCTCCTCGATCGAGCGCCAGCTGATCCTGGACCTCGCTGAATGCCCAGTCATCGTCGTCAAAAAGAACGAACGCGAACAATAATATTTTTTTTACAACGAAAGGCACGAAAAGACACGAAATTTTCGTGCTTTTTCGTGCCTTTCGTGGTTTAAAACTCTCATGGAAACTCCGGCAAAAATCAATTTGTTTCTGGAAATTCTTGGCAAGCGTTCCGATGGCTATCATGATATTCGTACCGTATTTCTGCCGGTTTCGGGATTATCTGATACGGTAACTGTTCTGCGCAAGCCGGTGCCTGGCCTCGAGCTGCATTGCAGTGGTTTGCCTTTGCCTGCTGGAGAGGATAATCTTTGCTGGCGGGCGGCTATGGCTTTCTGTCAGCATTTTGATATTGTGCCACAGCACCGGATTTTTTTGGAAAAGCGCATACCGATTGCGGCGGGTCTAGGTGGCGGCAGTTCGGACGCCGCCGCAGTCCTGCTCGAATTGCTCGAACTCGAGAAACTTTCCGACCGCAAACGCGAACTTTTTGATTTGGCTGCCGCATTAGGGGCGGATGTCCCGTTTTTTCTCGATCCCCGGCCAGCACTGGGTGAAGGCAAAGGGGAACGCCTTACTCGGCTGACGATCCAGGAACCGCTGGAATTGCTGCTGATCAATCCAGGCTTCCCGGTGCCGGTGCGGTGGTCATATCAGCACGCTGAACGCCCGCAAGGCAGGCAACCACCGGAATTCAGCAGAGTGATCGATACCCTGCAAAAAGGCAGTTGCAAAGAAATTGCGGAAATCGCCTGGAATGACCTCGAATTCGCCGTCTTCCGGAAATTCCCCATCCTTCAGCTGATACGCACGTCGCTTCTCGAGAACGGGGCGCTCTGCGCACATATCTCCGGCAGCGGGCCGACTTTATACGCGATCTGCAACCCAGGCGGCAGCGAAGCATTGCAACAATATATTGACGACGAATTCGGCGAATTCGCCAGCACCTTCCGCGTCACCGCCTGAACCTATTTTTTGTCCACGGAAAGCACGGAAAACTCGGAAACTTTTTTATAGGGTTGCTGCTTCGACGGATAAGCCTGCAAGCGGATTTGCAGGCTGGTTTGTTGCTTTTTCCGATTATTTGGCGTTCTTGGCGTCTTGGCGGTTTATTCTTCGTTTTTTTTCTTTGGTGCGATATAGCGGCATTTTGGGAATGCGGAGCATCCTATGAAGGGGCGTCCGCGTCCCATGCGTTGCACCAGGGGCGCTCCGCAGTTCGGGCATTTTTCCTCGAGTAGCTGCGGTTGCAGGGTGATGCCGCCAAGCGAGCCGCCCTTTTCCTTGAAGTCTGGGATTTGCTCAGAATATTTACTGAGTAGTTTGACCAGTGCGGCTACTTGGCGTTCGCTTAAATTCCCTTTCTGCTTAAATTGCTTTTCGATGGAGCTGACAAATTCACGGTCATCATAGACGCGTTTGCCTTTGCTAGTAGGTTCCCGCCAATTCTTAATCTGAGAGGCCATCCCCAGCAGCATCTTGATCTTTTTCACTTCTTCAGGTGGTGGCGGTGCAGCTGCAACCGGAGTCCCGTCTTCACTTGGCTCTGCTGTATCGCTTTCCTGTTGCCAGCCTAAGGATGCGGCTAATTCCGCATACCCGGCAATTTTGCCGGCATATTTCGCTGCAAGTTTGCTCAAGACCGCAATCTGTGCCTCCGTCAGGCTTCCGTCGCTTTGCGCCTGGCGTTGCAAAGAACGGAAGAATTTTTCGTCGTCATAGACACGCTTGCCGCGCTTAACCGGCTTTTCCCATTCGATTTTTTCCATTTCCTCGAGCAGCTTCAGCATTTCCGGGGGCAGTTCCTGGGTCTTTTTTTCCGGTTTGTTTTCGCTTGCGACAATCGCATTCTGCACCTGTTCTCCGAATCCTGCTTCGGTGATCATGGCCTGAAAATCCGGGTTTTCGGCGGCATATTTAGCGAAGGTATTGAGCAGCGCTTTCCATTGCCGTTCAGTCAGCACCTTTTTTTCGGCGAGTTGTTTACGGATGCTGGTAATGAACTTTTTATCATCATAGACAAAGCGACCTTTTTTCACCGGCTCCGCAAAAACGAAGTCTTCCGGGAAAAGGCGGTTCAGCAGAGGTTCCAGCTCTTTGCCTGGCGGTGGTGTGCCGGGTTGAATTGCACTATCTCCCATCCAGCTCAGCAACTGCTGATAGAACTCCTTCAGCATGCTGACCCAGTCCAGGTCGCCCTCTTCAATCTTATCGAGCCGATCCTCCATCTCAGCGGTGAAGCCCACGCTGAACAAATCCGGCATCTGCTGAACCAGAAAGTCATTCACGTCAAAGCCAAGCTTTGTCGGAACCAGGCTGCTTTTTTCTTTGCTGACGTATTTGCGTTCGAGTATGGTATTGACGGTGGCGGCAAAGGTGCTGGGGCGTCCAACGCCATTCTGCTCGAGCGCTTTTACCAGTGCTGCCTCGCTGTAACGGCTTGGTGGGTTGGTAAAACACTGTTCTTTCAACAGCTCGATGAGTTCACAGAGCGAGCCTGGCTTGAGCGGCGGCAATACTCCACCCAGATTATCCATCTCATCCTCATCGCCAAGGTCCTTCATGCTGTAAACTGCCAGATAGCCCTGAAACTTCGTCTCGCGGGCCGCTGCCCGGAAGGTGCATACTACACCGGGTTGGAGAGCCTTCTTATCCTCGATGGCGGGCAGCTGCAACGTCGCAAGCCCTCCGCCGGAACTTTCAATTTCGATGACATGATCCAACTGCTTGGCTGGTGCCATCTGACTGGCTACAAAACGGTTCCAGATCAGGCGGTAGAGCCTCAGCTGAGGTCCGCTCAGATAGGGTGCCAGGCTGTCCGGCGTGCGGTTGACATCGGTCGGACGGATTGCTTCGTGGGCCTCCTGCGCACTTTTGCGGGAGCGGTACACGTTCGGCTTTGCAGGAAGATAATCTTCTCCAAAGGTCTGGCGGATGAATTTTGCGGCTTCCTCCTGGGCGACCTTGGCGACGCTGACTGAATCCGTACGCATGTAGGTAATCAAACCGGACGCCGCCCCCTTGCCGATCTCGATGCCTTCATAGAGTTCCTGGGCTACACGCATTGTCTGGGTGGTGCCGAATTTCAGATGACTGCCTGCGGCCTGTTGCAGCGTACTAGTGATAAAAGGCGGCGGAGCATATTGGTTGCGCGGGGTCGAGGCGACCTTGGCGACTTTGTGAACAACCCCAGGACTCTGCAAAGCATGTTCGAGAAGCTCAGCAGTCGCGCCATCGGATACCACCGCTTTTTCCTCATTCAGACGCGACAGCCTGGTTTTCAGGCGGGTTTTCGGTTCCGGGGTCAGGAACAGCGCATCCAGGTTCCAGTATTCTTCCGGTTTGAATGCCTGTATTTCCCGTTCCCGCTCGACAATCAGGCGCAAAGCGACGGATTGGACGCGCCCGGCACTGGTGCCTTTTCCAATATGGCGCCAGAGCATCGGGCTGACCTGATATCCAACCAGGCGGTCAAGAACCCTTCGGGCCTGCTGGGCATTGACTAAGTCCTCCGCAATTTCACCGGGTTGATTGAACGAATTCCGGATGGCGTTCTGGGTGATTTCATGGAAGGTGATGCGATGGAAATCCCCTTGTGCCGCATTTTGCAGGAGTTCTTGGAGGTGCCAGGCGATTGCCTCTCCCTCCCGGTCAGGGTCGGTTGCCAGATACACTGCATCAGCTTGTGCGGCGGCGGTGCGCAGGGATTTAATGACCTTTTTCCCATTCAGGGTCAATTCATATTTCGGGCGGAAATCATTGTTTGTGTCCACCCCCAGCTCACGCAGAGGAAGGTCCCGCACATGCCCCATCGAGGCCAGCACATCGACAGACGGTCCAAGAAAACGACTTATGGTTCTTGCCTTGGCCGGTGATTCGACCACGACTAATTTCTTACTCATTTTGTATTCTCCAGATTTTCTCTCTCAAGTTTCTTGCTGCAAAATATATCCCCTGAAAACCAAAACTAATAACCACTCCGGCAAATTTTCGTGCTTTTTCGTGTTTTTTCGTGGTTAAAAAAAGATCCTTATTGCTGAATGGTGTGGACATAGTGGACATTGTGGACATCGTGGACAGTAGAAGGGCATCCCCATGCACCTGTCCCCTGCACCCTGCACCCTGTCCCCTGTCCCCTGTCCCCTGCACCCTGCACCCTGTCCCCTGCACCCTGCACCCTGTCCCCTGCACCCTGTCCCCTGCACCCTTTCATGTTTCCGGGACGACGTTTTTTCCCGGTATTCGGACGACTTGTTTTCCTGGCAGTTGCCGAATGACTTGTTTGATTTCCAGCATCAGCAGCGTTCCAAGGATTTTCGATGGGGGTTCTTCGCATTGTGCGAGCAATTCATCGATGGGCAGTTTCTGGTCACTTAATTTTTCCCAGACAGCATATTCCAGCGGTGACAGCTCGACCGGCTTTCGGCTCTGCTCCTGTGCTGTTTTTTCCACTGCTTTGATCTGCAAATTCGGCAGCAGGGAGAATTCTTCGAGGACATCCTGGAAGGTTTCCACCAGGCGTGCGCCGTCGCGCAGAAGATTGTGACAGCCTCTGGCAAAAGGTGTGTCCGCACGTCCCGGCACTGCAAATACCGTGCGGTTCTGGTCGATGGCTTGCGCCGCAGTGATCAGACTGCCGGAAAGCAACCCGGCCTCGACAACCAGAGTCCCGCGGCTTAAACCCGAAATAATCCGGTTGCGCATCGGAAAATTCCGCTTGTCAGGGAGATGATTCAAGGGGAATTCCGAGATGACTGCGCCGCCGGATGCGGCAATTTCGCCGGCCAGCCCCTGATTTTCCGGCGGATACAGGTGGCAGAGGCCGCTGCCGATAACTGCAATCGTGCAGCCGCCGGCGCTGACTGCCGCTTTATGTGCAGCGGTATCAATGCCTCGCGCCAGGCCGGAGACGACGGTAAAGCCGGCACATGCCGCAGCGGAAGCCAAGGCCGTTGCCATCTGAATCCCATAAGCAGTCGTATGTCGTGAACCGACAATGGCAATGCTATGGCGGCAGCGCTCTAGTGCGCCGAGGTCTCCGCGCACATACAGGCAGATTGGAGGATCATGGATATCCTTCAGCAAAGGTGGATAAGCCTGATCCTCCCTGGTGACCACATACACTCCCGCAGCTTGTGCCAGACGCAATTCAGCTTCCGCATCACAATGCCGATCCCAGTGACGGAGCACCTCCGCCAAACGGCTGCCAATCCCCGGAACCCGCAGCAAGTCCGGCTCCGAAGCCGAAAAAATCGCTTCCGGCGTGCCAAAGGCCTCGATCAGCTGCCGCATTTTGCCTGGGCCGATGCCGGGCAGCAAATTCAGGATAACATAAGCCAATCTCCGATCCATGCTGGAGGCGTTCCTTTCGCAATTGCGTTTTTATGAAGTCCGCCATTACCATAGCCCGGAATTTTCCGCTTACCCGCCCTCGTCAATCACTATCATAAGAAAGCATACACTTTCATCGGGATTCCTAAAGAATCCTATTATGCATCAGCCTCGGTTTGTCCTGTGGAAGGAAGGCGGTTTTCCGGTTTTTTTAAGGATTACCTTGGCGAAATAATTGCTGTTCGAGAAGCCTATGCTGGCTGCTATCTCCTTGATGCTGAAGCTTGATTCACGCAATAATGAGAGTGCTTCCCGCATGCGCAACATATCCAGGTATTTTTTGGGGGACATGCCGCTTTCCTTAAGAACAGCGCGCAGCAGAGTGATCCGGTTGATTTTCAAGGCATGGGCAACTGCCTCCATCGTCAGATTCGGGTTCGAGTAATTCTTTCGTACATATCCGAGGAACCGCTCGAAGACCGAGCCTTGCAGGGTGGTGCCGGCAAAAGCCATGGAAAGCAGAGTGAATCCGTTGGCGGCGGCGAGATATTCTCCGCGTTGGGAAAAGTTGCACAGATTGTTGCGGGCGTCCTCGAAGATTTCCAGCGGGGCTTTGCCTGCGTATCGTACTTCGTGCTTGATGTGAAATTGCGCGATGGTATTATCGAGGTTGTCGCCGTCGAAGGCAATCCACTGATATTCGAAACCATCCTCGAGTGCGGTGATATCATGCACATCCCCCGGCAGGAAAAAGAATACCGTGTTGGGTTTGAGAATGAATTCCTTTTCTTCTGCCCGGAAGAGACCGCTGCCGGCCACGCCCCAGTACAGTTGCAGAAAATTCTTGGCAACCGCAGCATCTCGCCAGCCCTTTGCCGTGCGATAGTGTCCGCAGGAGCGCACATGCAGCGGAGAATGAATCAAAACAGCTTTCGGCTTTTCATGCGGAAAGGAAACATTATAGCGGTATTTTGCCGTAAAAAACATGCGTTCACCCAGGAATTAGGAAGCATCGTCCTGTATACGATAAAGCCCTTTGCACTCTATAATAAAAATCATATCGCATTTTGCTGAAAAGTCAAGTTGCACCCGGGAGTGGGCTGGAGTGCACAACCCATTTTTTAACAACGAAAGGCACGAAAAGACTTGGCGCGGACTGATCGCCCGCAACCCACACGGACTTTACACGGACGGGACACGGACTTTACACGGACGACAGATCGGACGGCTCGCCATGTGCCAAGGTCGGCTTTACTTT
>JAPXLT010000216.1:0-8448 GCA_033809415.1 Lentisphaeria bacterium | reverse complement strand
GGGGACAGGGTGCAGGGGGCGGGGTGCGGGGTGCGGGGTGCGGGGTGCGGGGTGCGGGGTGCGGGGTGGACACTATGGACGAAATGGACAGAAGACAGACGCCCACCACACTATGCGCCCCACGACAGTTCCGACCATCACAACCGGGACGCTCGCGCCACTCTTTAAACCTGCACCCTGCACCCTTCTTCCGCCTCGCGCGCGCGATAAGGGTGGTTCGCCCCCTGGTTGGGTGGGGCTTGGAGGCTGTCTGAACCACGGTGAAAAAATAGTGCTTCAAAAACGAATTTGCAAGCAGAATCATAAGGAATCATACAGAAACATAGGGATTCCCAGAAAATCATAGCGATTCCTACTGCCTTTTGCACATGGGAGCGTTCGGGCATGTGAGGGCGAACATCAATCACAACCGAGGACGGTTGCGCTACTTTTTAAACCGCGTGCCATCCCATCCGTCGAAGCAACAACCCTATAAAAACTTTCGTGCTACTATCCCTCAAAATCTTCTTTTTTGGGAAAGATTTTTCAAAAAAACGATGCGCAAGTTTCTGGTCTTGAATCTCTTTCTCATTTTTGAGAATTTTTTTGAACTTTTTTGATTTTTCAGTGATGGGAGAGGGAAGCCGGCTTCATGCCGGCGAGCCGCCGGCACTCCATATCGCCTCCGACTGAAAAAGTAAAGCCGACCTTGGCACACAAGAATTTTGGACAGGGATTATGTCACGCCCTTTCAGGGCTGATTCCAACATCGCCGATCCGACCGATCTACTTGATCCGACCGATCCGTCGTCCGTGTAAAGTCCGTGTCCCGTCCGTGTCCCGTCCGTGTCCCGTCCGTGTAAAGTCCGTGTCCCGTCCGTGTAAAGTCCGTGTGGGTTGCGGGCGATCCGTCCGCGCCAAGCCTTTTCGTGTTTTTTCGTTGTTAAAAATCAACCCACGCTTATGGTCAGTAGTCTTTTTCGCTTGGTTCGGGTACGAGGATGAGGAGTTTTCGGATGATGTCATCGACGCTGATTCCCTCGGAGTCTGCGGCGAAGCTGGTGAAGATTCGGTGGCGGAGCGCTGGCAGGGCCAGTGCTTTGACATCTGCGCATGAGACATTGACCTGTCCTTGCAGTACCGCACGTGCCTTGGCGCCAAGAATCAGGCATTGCGCCGCACGCGGACCGGCGCCGCAATGCACATGGTTGCGGATGAAATCCGGGGCGCCGGAAGTGGTAGGGCGGGTCATTCGCACCAGGCGGGTGGCATATTTCACCACATGCGGACTGACTGGCAGCTCACGTACCCTGTTCTGCAGAGCGATCAGCTGCTCGCTTCCCAATACCTTCTTCAGATCAGCCGCATGGCTGCCGGTGGTGGCCATGACGATGGCCTCCTCCTCGGCTTCACTGGGATAATCGACGAGGATATTGAACATGAAACGGTCCAGCTGCGCTTCCGGCAAAGGATATGTCCCTTCCTGTTCGAGAGGATTCTGCGTGGCCAGGACAAAGAAGGGCGGCGGCAGCTGAAAATGCTGATTGGCGGCAGTGACTTGTCTTTCCTGCATCGCTTCGAGTAACGCCGCTTGGGTCTTGGGCGGAGTCCGGTTGATTTCGTCAGCCAGCAGCATATTGGTAAAAACCGGTCCTTTGATAAAGCGGAAACTCTTCTGACCCGTCTCGCTGTCAATATCTAGGACTTCCGTTCCGATGATGTCCGAGGGCATCAAGTCCGGTGTGAACTGAACTCTTTTGAAATGCAAATCGAGAATGCGTGCCAGCGTGCTTACCATGAGGGTCTTGGCCAGCCCCGGCAGACCAATCATCAGACAGTGCCCGCCAGCTGCTATCGCAATCAGTAATTCTTCCGCAACTTGTTTCTGACCGACGATGACTTTGCTGAATTCATGCAGGATCGCAGAACGAATATCACCCATGGCGCGAATTTGCTCGGGATCGATGCCGGAAACACTATCCAAAGCCGGTGGCGTAGCGGGCGCAGCCTCCTCGAGGGCAAACTGCGTATTGACGGCTCCAAAACGGATTTGGCAGGGCGGAGACAGCACACGGCTCCCCGATACTTGTTCATTGTTGACAAAGACGCCATTCTGGCTCTGCAGATCATCAATGTACCAGTTGCCGCCTTGGCAGCTCAATATAGCATGATGCCGGGAAATGCTGGCTTGATTGATGTGGATGTCGCAATCCTCTTCACGACCCAGCACCAAGCGGTCAGAGCGCAAAGAAACCACACGTCCCTTTTCAGTACCATCCAGAATCGTTAACGTTGCCATCGACATCACCTACCTGTTCAAAAAATAGCAATCAGAAAATGTCCCGACTGATGCCAAGCCAGGGAAAGACAATTTTCGTGCCTTTTCGTGTTTTTTCGTGGTTAAAAAATCATGAAAGAAGGAGCCAGCCGGCCCGTTTCGGATTGTAATCGCGATGCATCAGGCGGGCTGGGTAGTTTTCTCCATCGACCCAGGAAAAATCCTTTCCGCGGAGATTGAAGCGCAGGGGGAACCCCGGACGGATGAAACCCTCGAAAAACGCCATGGGAATGATCACCCTGTATTCGTCGTCGTGCTGTTCATAGCGCACGGCCGGAACTTCCCGGCAGATGCTGTCATAGCAGCTCCAATTCCCTTTTTCATCGACATCCATTCTCAGGGGCGGCCACATCCGGCAGGGTTCCAGTTCAAGGCAGAAGGCGGTCTCGAGTAGTCCGCGGACAGCGATATGCAGTTCATCCCCTTGCAGAGCGGCAGCCCAGGAAGCCCCAGTGCGCCCGCTGATTTCCTGCGGGACAGCCTCGACCAGGCTCTTGCCGCAAACCGCCACTTTTCCCTGCGGTTTCCGTCCCGTGTATTGATCCACCCAGCTGTCCTGAAGCCGGAAGCGGGGGAAATCAACCTCGAGCAATTCTTCGAGCAACGCCTTGCGGGCCGCCAGTTTTTCGGGGAAGAACAGGTAGCCTTCCGCCTCCGAATGATAACCCAGGCGGCCATCCTGGAGACAGAGCTGGCGCATGGCATCGGTATAGCCAATCTCCTGGCGGACCAGTTCAGCCATGGTCGCAAGATGATCTTTCTTCAGGTAGAGCATTTCCTCGCGCAGAAAATAGAATTCGAGCAGGTTCCTTGTGCTTTTCATTTGCAGGTCGATGGCAAGAGCCAGATTGATATCCGCCTGGCGTGCGGCATCTCCGGGAAATTCCTGCCGGAGGGGTTCCAGCAATGCGCAGCCTTTCGCCCAGAGGTCCGACATTTCCCTGCACAAGGTCAAAGCCTCGGGCAACGTATGATGATAAGCCAGGCATTCCCCAATCCGATCCCCGCTGACTTCCGGAAAATACTTCATGATCCAGCTAGGGGATATCGGCTGGTCAACCGGGAAAAGATGCCAGGGCCAGACGATGCTGTGATGTAAAGGACCATACCACTCGAAGGCCAGATTGGCAGGAAATTTCCGGTACCCCGACGCAAAGTATTGCCAGGCTTGCACAACGACCGGAGCAAAGCGCCGCCACTCGGGGCGAGCCAGCTCCTCGAGAAAATCCTGTTCGTTTTCAGGAAATGGTTCGAAGGACAAGGCACCGGCAGCCCGGTTCATCAAGCCCGGATAATTGCCGAAGTACCAGCATTGCATCGCGGCATAGACCCCAAGTTCATGCATCGTCTTGTACTTCTCATACAAATTCCCCGGTACCGGGATAAAGGGGACGGACGCATCCTCATGCGAACAGCCCACTTGCAACTTGGCAGCCGGTCTGTTCACCTGCTTTGCAACTTTGCGAAACAGCTCGGACGGACCGATGTAGGCCAGCGAATAATCAAAAACAACTCGCTTTTTGCCAAGCTGCTCGATGTATCCGCCCGACTCGAAATTGAACATGATCCCGCTTTCATCAGGCCAGCAGGCGGCAACCTCCGCCAACTGATTGCTCAACAGGCTGCCATCCCGCTGACCAGGCGCATAAAACCAGCCGATGAATTCCGCATTCGGACTGCTTTTGCGCATGGCCTTCGTCATCAGCTCCGCTTCATCACGGAAGATTTCGGCGGCACCTCGATCAAGGCATCGCTGGCAGCTGCACAGCGGGCGTTTTCCGAGCTGATGTGCCACGCAGGAGCCATTGTCTTCGCCAAACATGATGTTGATCATTCCGCCCAGGTCTGGCACTGCCGCAAACAGGGTACCTACCGATTCCTCGAGATATTTCCGCCCGACCTCGCTCGAGGTGCAGAAAAAGCTCCAGCCGTCATGTGTTCCTCCGATCAGTTCTGGATATGCTTCGGCATCTTTGAGCGGCACCGCATAGCTGGCCTCGCCAAAAAGTTTCGGTTCGCTGAAGAAGACATAGATGCGGATGCCGTAACGAGCGCATCGCTGCACCGTTTGGCGCAACTTGGCGAAGCGTTTTTCGGCCAGAGCGCCGCGCCCTGGAAAAATCGTCGAGGGCAGATCGTGGAAATACATGGTCAGCCACAGTCCGTTGACACCCTCATGCGCCAGCTTATTGAGATATTCTTCGGGATAATAATCGATATCGTTGCTCAGCTCATCGATGAAGAACGGAGCGCGGTAGGTGGGGCCGAAGAAACAGCGTGAAATCCGATGCCGCACATAGGGTCGCCGCTGCCATTCGCCAGCAAGGACAGACAGGCCCTCGGCCGCGCAGAGCTGATCCTCGAACCAATAGATCCCACGCCGCATGCCATCCGCATCCGCTGCCTGCAATTCAGCACCCTCGATCGATACCCGAAGGCGAAATTCCTCCTGAGCCAAAGACGAATCGCAACTCATCCGAAACGGCCAGGCGCCGGATTTCTGGACTACTCCTTTTGCCTGCAAAACCCGTTGCAAAGACGCAAAGGCTGTCTGCAAATCAGCCCAATCCGGAGGTAGTTCAGGCAACAGATCGATTCCGTCTTTCAGGCAATCCTGAGTCACTCCTGCCGGACAACCTTGACCAGCGCGAAAGCAATACGATAGCGGTGATTGCAAATCCTCGACAAACCCGCCGCTTGTTTCCGATGGCTGAGGGATTTTTGCCAGAGCCGCCACTTTGGTCATATCCATACGATCAACTCCTGATATGTCGTTACAATTTCATTCATAATACGTCGGTAATCGAGGATTTTTTTTAACAACGAAATGCCCGAACGGACACGAAAAAATTTCATGGAAATGGCTTTGTTTGCGAGAATGTGGCGTACTTGCCATGAAATTTTTTCGTGTCCGTTGGTGTTTTTAATTGTAAAACAAGCTCCTGTCACCCGGTTTCATTGACGCATGCCCCAAATTTCACCTTCTGTAAAAACAAAAAAGTAATGCCGCAGTTCCTAAAGTCAAGAAAGAGTCTTATATTAAGCTGAAAAGCAATCATCAATTGTACTTTAGAAATCGCGAGAAGGAGAGCTTTCATGGAGAAGATCGTGATCATCGGCTCTGGTCCTGCCGGCTATACCGCTGCCATCTATCTGGCACGCGCTGAATTGAAACCGCTGCTGCTGATGGGGAACCTTCCTGGCGGCTTGCTGACACAAACAACCGAAGTCGAAAACTTCCCCGCTTTCCCAGATGGAATACAGGGCTTCGACCTAGTGGAAAACATGCGCAAACAAGCTGAAAAATTCGGCGCAAGAATGCATTTCGGCATTGTCAAGCAGGTCGATTTCTCGACGGAGCAGGAAAAAGTCCTGATTTTGGAGGATGGAAGCCGCATCACTTCACGCGCCGTGATCATTGCTGTCGGGGCGCGTCCGCGCACGCTGGGGATCCCAGGCGAGGAGGAACTCAAGGGCGGCGGCGTGTCCTACTGCGCTACTTGTGACGGAGCATTTTTCCGGCAGGTGCCGGTAGCAGTCATCGGCGGCGGAGACTCTGCGCTCGAGGAAGCGCTGTTTCTCTGCCATTTTGCTTCTGAGGTGCACGTTATTCACCGCCGGGACACCTTCCGCGCCTCGAAAATCATGGCCGAGCGTGTGCTGGCTAATCCAAAAATTCAGGTGCATTGGGACAGCGTCGTCGAGCAAATCCACGGCTCGGATCAGAAGAAAGTGCGTGCCGTAACCTTGAAACAAGTCAAAACCGGCGAAATCAGCGAGTTGCCCTGTTCGGCGGTCTTTATCGCCGTAGGACATCTGCCCAACACTGAAATCCTGGAAGGCGTCTTGCAGCTCGAAAATGGCTACATCGTGCTCCCGGAAAACGGGCGTTCGAATACCAGCATTCCCGGAGTCTTCGCCGCTGGAGATTGCGCAGACCCGCACTACCGCCAGGCAATCACTGCCGCAGGAATGGGATGTCGAGCCGCTATCGACGCCGAAAAATGGCTCGAAATGAATTGAGAAGCGTTTTTAACAACGAAAAAACACGAAAAAACACGAAAAATTTTATAGGGCTGTTGCTTCGACGGATAGGACTGCACGCGAATTTGCGGTCTGCCCTGTTGGTTTCTCCGACTGATCGGACGAATCAGCGATGTTGGAATCAGCCCTGTAAGGCGCGACATAATCCCTATCCAAAATCTTTCCCAAAAAAGAAGATTCTGGGCGATACCACACAAAGGAGAACAACATGTCAGAAAACATCAAAAATTTGAGTGAGCAGGATTTTGCGTCTTTCATAGCGCAGGGGAACGTAGTCGTTGACTTCTGGGCTCCTTGGTGCGGACCTTGCCGCATGCAGGGGCAGATTCTCGAGCAGGGTGCTGCGGATTTGGCCGCTGCTGGCATCAAGGTCGGCAAGGTCAATACGGAGCAGGAGCCTGGGCTGGCGGCCAAATTTGGCGTCAGTGCCATTCCGACCTTGTTGATTTTCATAGACGGCAAACAGATCAAAACGCTGGTAGGCATTCAGCAGGTCGAGACCCTGCAAAAACAGTTCGCATAGAAGCCCCAATGGAAACGGACTTGTTTAACCTGACCCCGGCTGGCTGGATTCTGCCGATAGTTTGCGCTCTTCTGATCGGTATGTCAAAAGCAGGCCTGCCGGGGTTGGGGACGATTGCCGTGCCGTTGATGGCCATGGTTTTCCCCCCGACGCTTTCCACCGGAATTCTGCTGCCTATCCTGATTACCGGCGATCTGTTCGGCGTGATCTATTATCACCGCCATGCCGACTGGAAAGTGCTTTTCAGGCTGATGCCCGCCGCCCTGGTAGGGATCATCATTGGTTTTCTGCTGTTGAAGTGGCTGATGCGCGGAGATATTGATCGGGCCAATGAGATCATCCGCATCAGCATTGGTGTGCTGGTACTGGTGCTGGTTTTACTTAATTCTCTTAAGCAGCGCCTGCATCTGACCGAGTTGAATGACCTTCCACCAAAGTGGAGCATGGTCGTTGCCATCGCTTTCGGGGTACTTGCCGGAATTACCACGCAGATCGCCAATGCCGCCGGCCCGATCACTCTGATCTATCTGCTGGCAATGCGTCTGCCAAAAGAAACCTTCATCGGTACCAGCGCATGGTATTTCTGCATATTGAACTGGTGCAAAGTCCCTTTCATGATCGGACTGGGGTCTATTACTGCTCAAAGCCTCCTCTTCAATCTCAAACTTGTTCCCGTCGTCTTTATCGGAGCAATATTGGGAATCTTCATCAGCTCGAAGATGAGCCGGGAAAGTTTTGAAAAATGGATTGTGCTGCTAACCGTGCTGGCCGCCCTCAAACTGCTCATTAAATAACCAAAAATCGCCTTTTTTGCCAAGGGAAACGGATGTCTGATCCTCTCCAGCATGAAATGATACAATGCCCCAAATGTGCCAACCGGATGGAGGCTCCGGTCGTCCGCGTCCTGCAACCCGGCAGCGCAGCTTGCAAACAGCTCTTTGCCGGCAAACTCAACTGCTCGAAATGCACCAAATGCGGAACGGCCTTCCAGATCGAAGTCGAACAGCTGATCTTTAAAGACCCCGAAACGGCATTTATTCTCGTGCAAACTCCATTGCCCGATGAAAGCCAGCAGGAAGCTCTCGAACAGGAAGTCGACTGCATGGCAACCGATGCGGCATACCAGGAAAACCTCGAAAGACCTACCGTCCGATTAGTCTTCAATCGCGAAGACTTTTTGGAAAAAATAGCCTTGCATCTGCGCGGCCTCGATGACCGCCTAATCGAGTATGCCAAATTCCAGCTGTTTCAGAATACCGGTGGTGCCAGCCTGATGCCGCAACTCCATCGCCTCCTCTATGATTTCTCGAACAGCGATGAACAAAAAATGCAGTTCATCGTCTTCGACCGCGAGTCCGGAAAACCTTGCGCTTCACTGCATCTGCCCATGCAGGATTTCAAGGATATGGTCGAAGAGTTTGAACAAAATGAAAATCTGCAGAAAGAACTCGAACGCATCTTCCCTAACTGCTTCGTACAAGTCGATAGGCTATACGAGTAAGGGGGCAGGGGGCAGGGCAATAAAACCGACCTTGGCGTTCTTGGCGTCTTGGCGGTTCAATAA
>JAPXLT010000215.1:0-8528 GCA_033809415.1 Lentisphaeria bacterium | reverse complement strand
GTCTTTGGGTGGGTTCCTCACCCCAGGCTAAAGCCAGGGGTTAAGCATGGTTAAGCGCCTACGGCGCAAAGCATTGTACCGATCCGACCAATCCGACCGATCAGCTGTCCGTGTCCTGTCCGTGTCCCGTCCGTGTAAAGTCCGTGTAAAGTCCGTGTAAAGTCCGTGTAAAGTCCGTGTAAAGTCCGTGTGGGTTGTGGGCGGCAGCCCACGCCAAGCCTTTTCGTGTTTTTTCGTTGTTAAAAAATCTTGAAAGTGCAGTGTTCTTCTAGTTACTGTGGCAGGGCGGAAATATGCTCCTGGAGTTGTGCGAAAAGTTGCTGATTCAGGGGTTCGCGTTTCGGATAGAGGGCGGCAGTTGCATTCCGCAGGGCGGGGAACAGTCGCAGCAATTCTGCGGGAGAAGTAGGGTATTGCTGTAAATATCCCTGAAAGAAGGCGAGCAGGGCGGGGAGGTAGGTCTCGCTGAATTCAGGTCGGGTGCAGCCAATGAACTGAGCCAGATTGCGCACTTTAAGCCGTTTGCTGATCCGCCAGTAGGTGCGCACATCATCCGTATCGATCAACTTTACCTGGGCTGGGATGGTTTTCCCATCATAGACAAAATTGCCGGGCTTGGTATCCGCATGAAAGATATTCTGGCGGTGGAGCTGGGCGATCATTGTCCCGACTTGTCGGAAGAGTTCGTTCAGAAGTTCTGGGGGGGACGCGAGGCATTGCGGCATGTAGAGGTCGAGGTCGCCGGCATCGGCATACACAATAACGGCATAGCTCAAATCATGGCGACGATACCAGGCATGACAGGCTACATCATTATTCAGACGATGTGCGCCCAGCCAACCCTTGCGGTCGGGAGAAAACAGCATACAGCGGTGAAGGCGATGATATTTTTTCAGAATAAAGGAACGATCCCCCAGCTTGACACGGGTTATGCTGCGCTTCAGGTCAATCTTCAGGGTTACCTCCGGCAAAACCTGCTTGCCCAGCCCCAATATGTCCAGAAGATCATCCCGGTCAAACAGTTTCGAATAGCGCAAAAGCCCATCCGGGAGATTTTCCGCCTGATACGGGCCGTCCCCCCGACCAAGCAAGTTCCTGCGCAAATCCCACCAGGCAAGTCCGGTTTTGATCGACAGTCCGACGTCGGATTGCCGAAATGGGTTGCTTGTATGGTTAGGGCGAGGTGACATGGGTGATACAAGTTTGAGTCTGCGTGTGTACAAGTATCTGTAACAGGAAAGTCGCGAGAAAGTTCCCCGGAAAACATCTAAAATGTAATCCCCCTTTGTTGTTTGTCATTCCATCGAGCTGACTTTTCGTACTATTGCCAAACTTCTTGTTTTTTTGTGAAAGATTTTTTATGGACGATGGACAGGGACAAGAATGGACACGATGGACTGAATGGACAAGAATGGACTGCTGAATGGACAATGGACAATGGACGATGGACGATGGACAGAGATTATGTACCTTTCAGGGCTAATCCCAACATCGCCGATCCGTCCGATCCGACTGATCAGTCGGAGAAAACAATAGACCAGATCACAAATCCGCATGCAATCTCATCCGTCAAAGCAGCAACCCTACAAAATTTTCCGAGTTTTCCGTGCTTTCCGTGGACAAAAAATGGGTTGTGGGCGGCAGCCCACGCCAAGTCTTTTCGTGTGGTTCGTGGTTAAAAAATCTTAAGTAACGAGTATTGCCCCGCACCCCGCCCCTACCCAAACATATTTTCGATAGTCTTTCCCAGTTTCTGATATTGCTGGTATAGTTTTTCGTAGGTGGGTACGTTCTTCGGATTCGGCTGGCAGGTGCGTTCGTATCCGCTGCCCATTTTTTCCATGGCATCGCCAAGGCTGCTATGCACCGAGGCGGCTACGGCTGCAAACATGGCTGCACCCAGCGCACAAGTCTGTTCCGTGGCAGTGATTTTTACCGACATGTTCAGGACATCGGCCAGCATCTGCATAACAAATGGCGATTTTCGACTGATCCCCCCAGTGGCAATGATTCGCCTGACCGGGATCTCCTCCTGAATGAAATGATCGACAATAGCCCGTGCGCCAAAGACGGTGCTTTCAACCAAAGCCCGGTAAAGCATTGGCGCAGTCGATCCTAATTGCAGACCGGCAAGCAGGCCACTGAGATGGGGATTGGCATCGGGACTGCGTCGCCCGTTGAACCAGTCCAGAGCCATCACACCTGTGCTTCCTGGTGCCAGCGCCGCAGCCTCTTGTTCGAGCTGTTGCAAAGAGACTTCCCCACCGCCATAGGAAAGCAAGCGCCGAAACCAGGCAAAGACATCGCCGAATGCCGACTGACCAGCCTCGAGACCGACCAACCCAGGCACCACCGAACCATCCACCTGACCGCAAATTCCGGGTATGCAACGGCTCATTTCCGGCGCAACAACAATATCGCAAGTCGAAGTGCCACAGACTTTCACCAAGTCGCCAGGCTGGATCTGTGCGCCAACTGCGCCAAAGTGACAATCAATACCGCCACCACTGATAACCACATCCCGGGAAAGCCCCAGTCGCGAAGCCCACTTTCCGGACAAGCGGCCCACCGCACGGTCTGCAGTCCAGGTGTCCTGATAGAGACGTTGCCGCAGACCCGCCAGTAGCGGGTCCACGCTGCAAAGAAAGCTTTCCGGTGGCAGGCCTCCCCAGCTTTGGTGCCACATGGCTTTGTGGCCTGCTGTACAGCGTCCCCTTGGCAATGTCAGCGGATCCGTATGGCCGCATAATTCGCCGGCCATCCAGTCACAATGCTCGACCCAGCTGTAAGCCGCCTCACGCACCTGGGGATCGACCTTCAGGATATGCAGGATCTTGCTCCAGAACCACTCGCTGGAATACGTCCCGCCTTCATAGCAACGGTAATCAACTGCACTTGCAGCGGCACAGGCATTGATGCGCTCCGCCTCCTCGAGCGCAGTATGATCTTTCCAGAGGATAAACATCGCATTCGGATTGTCAGAAAACTCCGGCAACAGAGCCAGCGGTGTGCCGTCCTTGTCCACTGCACAGGGCGTCGAAGCAGTCGTGTCCAAGCCAATCCCACGCACCAATGGTGCCCACTCCGGTGTCAAAACCGAACGGATGGCCGCCTCCATTCCTTCCAGATAATCCAAGGGATGCTGCCGGTATCGATTCTCCGACAAATTGCAGAATTTCCCTTCGCTCCAGCGGCGGTAAGGCTGCACATTGGCGGCAAGTTGCTCGCCGTCTTCGCTGACCAATAGCGCCCGGACACTGTCCGAACCAAAATCAAGACCAATTAACAAATTCTTCATAATACTAACAGCTTATTTCCTAGATTTTCGTACTACTTGCCAAACTTCTTCTTTTTTCAGAAAGATTTTTTATGGACAATGGACAGGGACAAGAATGGACACGATGGACTGAATGGACAAGAATGGACTGCTGAATGGACAATGGACAATGGACAGGGACAAGAATGGACACGATGGACTGAATGGACAAGAATGGACTGCTGAATGGACAATGGACAATGGACAATGGACGATGGACGATGGACGATGGACGATGGACGATGGACGATGGACGATGGACAGAGATTATGTACCTTTCAGGGCTAATCCCAACATCGCCGATCCGACTGATCCGACCGATCTACTTGATCCGTCCGATCCGACTGATCCGACCGATCTACTTGATCCGTCCGATCCGACTGATCCGACCGATCTACTTGATCCGTCCGATCCGACTGATCCGACCGATTTGTTGTCCGTGTCCCGTCCGTGTAAAGTCCGTGTAGGTTGTGGACGTCAGCCCACCCTAAACCTTTTCGTGCCTTTCGTTGTTAAAAAAATCCTCAATGCAACCTGTCGCGTTTCTGTTGCAGGATGCGTGCTGCCCGGTCGAGACGCCCGCTGATCTTGGCGATTTCGGGGTCTTCGCCAGGTGGAGTGACCGGATGCTCGACCGGCATTTCCCGCACTGTTACCACCGGCAGAACGACTTCACCAGTCAACAATACCTTCAGCAGACTTTCCGTACATCGCACGGATGCATCGGAGACCAGCAGCAATTCCGCAATGTCGGGCGCATCGATCACGCCTGGCGGCAGCGGCGGCACACAAGCCGGGCAGCCGCCACTACAGGGACATTCCTGAAGAATTTCCAGGCAAAGTGTCAGTGCCTGCTCGATCATTTCATAGATTTTTTCTGCGTAGCCGACGCCTCCTTCGTGCGTATCATAAAGATAGAGTGCGCTTTTCCAGCGTTCATCTTCCTCGTGCAGCAATGAGATGTCCGTATCGATGTCCTGGATATCGGCCATGCAGAGTCCTGGCGCGGCTCGCCGCAGCAAATACCCCAGCCCATACAGAGCGGCGCCAAACCAGCGCTTGTCAGCCTGGTCACATGCCTCGATCCATGGCAATGGCATCCGCAACGCAAAGCCCATCGTATCGTATTCAAAAGGCGGCAGTGTGATCGGACCATAGCCGATATTCTCGAAGGTGCGCTCCCGGATTTTCTTGTACAGCTTCGGCTGCTTGTTGACATGGATTTCACTGAACTGCAAGCGGGCACCCTGTTGTTCCTTTTCCTCGTCAATTTCCCCTTGCTCGATGCGGTTCTCCCAGGAAGCCTCGGTGAAATAATCAACATGCACCTCTTCCACATGGCAGAGCTTCTTATCGAGATCAAGGTCCAGCGACATGTAGCGCCGCCCAAGATGCTGATAGATGGCATCCTTATAGAGGGTTCCGCGTGCACCGATCGGATCAAGTTCGCCAATGACTTCACTGCCGCAGTAGATTTCCACATTGTAATCCGTCATGCCGCGCAGATTGACACCACGCGCAGGATAATCCTGCAAGGCAAAACGCAAATTGCCGCGCCAAGGCTTCAAAGTGCCATTTTCGGTCAACGTGTGCATGGCAAGCTCCGCCGTCATGCTGGAAAAATAATTTTCCTTTTCATGCAATGGATTTTCATAAGCGGCGCAAGGCAGATGTTGCAGAACGATATACGGATTGTCTGCATTGAGCCAGGCCTGCTCGATCGGCGCTCCAGTCAAAAAATCCGGATGATGGACGAGATACTGGTCAACCGGGGTGTCTTTGGCCAGATAGACAATGGTCGCTGCCTTGCCTTTGCGCCCGACGCGTCCAGCCTGTTGCCAGAAGCTGGCGATGCTGCCAGGGTGTCCGGACAGCACGCAAAGGTCAAGGTCTCCGATATCGATGCCCAGTTCGAGGGCATTGGTCGTAATAATCGTGGTGATCCGTCCGTTGAACAGGTCACGCTCGAGCTGACGGCGCTCCGAGGGCAGCAGCCCACCCCGATACGGTTTCACCCGTCCCGCCAGATAACTCCAGCGACCATCGGTCACGGCACGGGTCAGGCGTTCGACTTCCTGGCGCCCCCGGCAGAAGCAGATCGTACGGATGCCGCGTTCGGAAGCTTCCCGCAACAACGGAATGGAAATGGACGCCGGTCCCTTGCGGTAGAGGGTTACGCCTTCTGAACGCACCAGCGACGGATTGACCGTATAGAGCACGCGCTCGGGTCGAGGAGCGCCATCGCGGTCAAGAACCTGGAATTGGCGTCCGCAGAGTGCCCTCACGTGGCTGTCCGGATTGCCGATGGTCGCCGAGCAGCAGATAAAGACCGGTCTCGAACCATGCAGTTCGCAAACCCGCAGCAAACGCCGGAAGACATTGGCGACATGCGAGCCGAAACTGCCGCGATAGCTGTGCACTTCGTCAATGACGATATAACGCAGCCGCGACAAAAAGGTTTTCCAGTTACGCTTGTGGTTGGGCAGAATGCCGGCATGCAGCATGTCCGGATTGCTGATGATGAAATCCCCGCTCCGCTGCAAATGCTGACGTTCCTCGACCGGGGTATCGCCGTCAAACGTACCCAGGCGCTTTTCCGAGGCGACGCCGGAAAGCAGAGTGGCAAGAGTCCCTTCCTGATCGCGTGACAATGCCTTGGTCGGATACAGCAGCAGCACGCTGAACCCTGCGGGAGTGTTCAGATACTCATTGAGGATCGGCAGCAAAAATGACAGCGTCTTGCCGCTGGCGGTACGAGAAACCAGAAGGGTATCCTGGTTGGCGCTGATGCTGGCGAAAGCCTCCGCCTGATGCGAATACAACTGAGAGACCCCCATGCCGTCCAAAGCCATGCGAAGAGACAAGTGAAGCTTGCCGGGCAAGGGTGAATACCTCCCGGCACTCGAGGCGATACATTGCTTTCCAGTAATATTGCCGGAAAAATGATTCTCAATAAACTCTTCAATGCCAGACATAACGATTCCAAGAAAAAGTCAAGTAAAAAACGCAGAGGCAATATTTTTACTGTAACCCGGATTCCGGATTTTCATAATCTGCACTACGCTTTTTCCTGCAAAGACCATCGAATGTAGTAATGCCTCTGTAGTACAGGATTCAAGGGAATGGAGGGCGAAGTGCGTTGGGAATGGGTGCAGGGGGCGCAGGTTTAAAAAGTAGCGCAACCGTCCCGGTTGTGATTATTCTGACTGTCGTGGGGTAATACTCTTAACTTAAGATTTTTTAACCACGAAATACACGAAAAGGCACGAAAATTTTCCATGGGGTTGCTGCTTTGACGGATGAGCCTGCTCTGGCGAAATTCTTGTGTGAAAAGGTCGGCTTTACGCAATTGCGTCGGAGGCGACATGGAGCGCCGGCGGCTCGCCGGCATGGCATCACGACTACAACCTATTTTTTGTCCACGGAAAATACTGAAAACGCAAAAATTTTGTAGAGTTGTTGCTTCGATGAATGAACTTGCGTGTAGAATTTGCGGTCTGGTTTGTTGCTTTCTCCGATTGCTTGGCGTTCTTGGCGTCTTGGCGGTTGGTTCCTCGTTATTGAACCGCCAAGACGCCAAGGACGCCAAGGTCGGCTTTACGGAGTTGAGTCGTCTGTGTGGTTACAAAGCGTTAAGTTAAGAGTATTGTGTCGTGGGGTACGGGGGGCTTGTCCTGTCCACACCGTCCACCACGTCTGACCCACACCACGCACTACAGAAGACTGACACATTACATTTTGGGCAAGTTCGCGCAAAAAAAATTGCGTAGGGAGTTGAATTGTTGAAAAAAAGGATGTATAATATCCCTGCAACCATGTTTTACTACAACGTTACAAATGGCAAGTGACATGACCAAGCCAGCGATAACCTTACATGATATATCACGTCGTTGTGGTGTAAGTATTTCCACGGTAAGTGGTGTTTTGAATGGTCGTGATGATTTTGCGGAGCATACCAAGCGCAAGGTATGGCTTGCTGCAAACGATTTGGGGTACAGTCCCAGCCTGGAGGCCCGTCATCTTCGTGCGGGGAATCGTTCTGTTCACACTCCCAGTCGCATTTTGTTTCACATATCACACTTGGGGTCTTTACAATCGCCTGAGAATGATCCTCTTGAATTGCGTCGTTCCATGTTGTTGACGGTTTCTGCGGCTCGTCATGGTTATCTCATGGCGGATTACTTTTATCATATGCAGGCTGGTTTTCGTTGCTATCCATATTTAAACAATCATTTTGACGGTGCGATCATCGGCTCACCTCATGCAGATGTCATCAAAGCTGTCAAGAAGAAGATTCCCGTTGTCATGATGGACATTCCAAAGATGGCTGGGCATTTTGGCATTCCATCGGTCAATATGGATTTTATGAGTGGGATCATGAAAGTCATGGAAGAGCTTTCGCGTCGTGGGCATACGCGGGCATCTTTGATTTATTCACAGACTCCGGCCTCCTCATGGTTGGAGGAGAAATTAGTCATGTATACGGACATGTTGGCTTCCAAGTATGGTATAAGCATTGTTGAAAGTGCTCGCTATCCTTTGGAGAATTTGACGGAGATCACGCACAACACGCTTCTTGATGAAGTCGCCATGCATCTGATTCCTCAATTGCGTTCAGGTGCAGTTAACGCTGTTATTTCTGTACATTACGCATATATCAATACCCTGCATGACATGTTTCAAGACGCTGGAATTGAAGCGGGTCAATACAGTGGAATAGCCCTGAATGCGCCGGAATCCGGGGTTTTTCCATTTGAAGCCATTTGCTACGACTGGCCGAAATTGACAGACAAGGCGGTCAGTATTCTGATTGCTCAAATCGAGCAAAAAAATATGGAAGACAATGATTTTGAATGTTTGATTCCAATGGTTGCCAATTTTAATCGAGCAGGTTTTCGGTGAACTCAAACTCTCTTGGGGTGGACTAGCGTCCACAACCCATTTTTTAACCACGAACCACACGAAAGGACTTGGCGTGGACTGACGCCCACAACCCACACGGACGGGACACGGACGGGACACGGACGGGACACGGACGGGACACGGACGGGACACGGACGGGACACGGACGGGACACGGACTTTACACGGACGGGACACGGACGGGACACGGACAACAAATCGGACGGATCAGTCGGATCGGACGGATCGGACGGATCAAGTAGATCGGTCGGATCGGTCGGATCGGTCGGATCAGTCGGAGAAAAAAGACA
>JAPXLT010000214.1:0-8529 GCA_033809415.1 Lentisphaeria bacterium | reverse complement strand
GTCAGTAACTTCAGAGAACTGAACCTCAGGTTCAAAAAAGCGAGCGTTATTTTTTCTTCATCTGATTATTGAGCAATAATTTAAGTACGGCAAAAATTTATATTGTTGAAATTTGACTTGTGAAAATACAGTGGCACCTTTTAGTCCGAAGGGCTGCACAATAATAACCCCCGGTGACCGAGCCCGGAGGGCGAGGGAACCGGGGTGGGCGGCACCCAAGAACCAGCGCCCGGCGACACAAACGCAGTCTTGTCGAAGCCTTGAGCTGTTGGAAAAGTTCATTTCCACTTGTTGTTGCGCCCTCCGGGCGCGGTTTTTGGGGCAGTCCCTACCCCGGGTTGCGTCGCGCTCCGCACTTCCTCACCCGGGGTTATTTTTGTGTGGCGCTCCGCGCCGGAAGAACCGTCCGGATAAGTATCAGCAGGTCTTGAAAGAATCATCTCAAAAACCAAAACAGTGCCAGTGCAACTTCACAGAGATTCAGTTATCTGAACGTGGTATCAAGGATTGTGATCTGTTAAAAAAGGTTGCTGGCTTTTCCTCGAATAATGAGAATTTATTTTCATTACTCGAAGATTTTACAAAACCATTTGACCTGCAAAATATTATAAAAAAACAAGCGCATTAGAATGATCACGTTGCTGTGATGTGCAGCTCGTCAGGCGAAGAGTTCCGAAATGAGTCTTGCAGCATTTTCGTAGAAAAACTCTTCTGCGTGATCAGCAAAGAATGGCTCCTTCATCATTTCCATCCAAGGCTCGACATACCGTTTGGGACTTCCAGCAGTATCGCTTCCAAAAAGGAATTTCTTCCACGGAATCCGTCCCGGGCGAAGGCGGTTGATCAGGTTATAGGCTTCCAGTCCCAGGGCGCAGGAAAAGTCGATGTAGATATGCTCGAACATGAATGCCATCTCGAGGGCTTCCAGTGTCCAGGGATATCCGCCGTGAGCAATGATAAAACGGATGTCTGAAAAATAACGTCCAGGCTGATCGAGCAGGAAGGGTTGTCCGAACTTTGCATTGAATCCGGTAGAACGTCTGACTTCCATCGGCAAATGAGGACGGGAACCCAGGCTCCCACTGTGAAAAATAACGGCCATTTTCAATTCGTTGACTACTTCCCACACAGGATAGATCATCGGATCATCCGGTGAAAATCCATGTCCTGGCCACATTTTCAGGAATCGTCCTCCCTGGTCATAAAAGCGTCGAATTGCAGTTTGTGCTTCCATGATATTGCGTGGTTCGACGTAGAGTGCGGGAATCAAGCGGTCTGGAAATTCGCGGCAGACATTGCACACTTCTGTATTATTTCCGGTCATGCCCATCAGCGTATAACGAGGATGGTCGGGCGTTGGCAGGACAATGGATTTTTCCACGTTGCAGGCATCCATGTTTGCGATGATGGATTTACCAGGGATGTCCTGCTGGTGATAGTGAATGTGCGTATCGATAATCTTCATGGCTTTCTATTCCTTGTTTTGTGAAATTTATTTTGCTTCGTATTTTTTTCTTCCCTGATTGTAACGTTCTCTGATTTCCTGTTCGGAGAGACTATAATTCAGAAAGCGCAATTCATCAATTAAGCCATTAAAAACACGGCTGGAACCGGATCCGGGATTATGATAATGCGTTCCCAGATATACCGGGAATTTGTTCAGCGTAGTAATTCCCGAGAGCTTGAATACCCCGAAACTTGGGATTGCTTCGATTCCATTGACATAGAACCTGGCGATAAAGTCTTTCCAGGTGAAGACCAGATGTGCCCATTTCCCATTCTCCACGTTGAGAATGTTTTCATACACATAGCCATTGTATGAGGTCATATGGAACCATTGTTTCCCTTCGATTCCCATGGCAAAGGAGTTGTTTCCGCCGTGAAAGACGAATCCGGCCTTTCTGTCCATGCGTTTTGACCAAACACTTTCTGGGGAAATATCCGGTTTGACCCAACATTCGACGCTGATTTGTGCAATTTTGTCCGGTTGAATAGGGAAGCTTCCCTGGCCGAAGGTTTTGTTTCCGTCAAATTTCAGTGCATAGCCATCGTTTACTTTGACGAATTGCGGGTCATGATAAAGTTTGATAGTGTTGCCGTTCACACGATCCTGAACGCTCTTTCCCGAACCTTCATCAAATGTCCATTCGGCGATGATCTCTCTGGATTCGAGGGGAGGCTTGGGTGGGGGTTCATCCTGGCAGAGACCTTCCCATTTTTGGACAAGCGGCTTGCGCTGTGAAAAAGCCGCATGAATCAGAGGAGTGCCGAACTCCACATTTCGCAACTCAACGATGCGAACTCCACCGGCAGGAACAGTTACGGAGTAAGTGTTCTCCTGTCTTAGTATTGCGTCGGATGCATAAATTTCTTTGGCGGTTGCCCCTGTCGGCACCGTGATCCTGACTGTCGAATCAAATTCAGAAAATCTTTTTTCTTCGGATTTCAGTGGATCCTTGGCGACGCCGCGATTATTCATCAAAAGCAACTTCCAGGAGCTGTCATCCATTCTATTGAATATAAAATGGATATCGCCGACAATGTTGACCGGCAGGATTTCCTGCTGAATTTTTTCAAGCAGTTGTCCAATCAGCGGTGACCGCGCTTTCTTATTGGTCATAAGCATGAAATACGGGGTTGTGAAGATGACATTGCCCTGTCCGTAGCTGTTTTTGGTGATCAGCGGCTTGTCGTCAGAAGTCATGAGTACCGGCGTTGCACTGAGGCAGTTTATTTCCGCAACTTGCATGTCGTCGGTCAGGAAAAACTTCCCGTTTATCTCTAGTCCGAGGAAAGCTGTTTCATCTCTGAAAGCAGCAGCATGGCCTGAATTGATAACCAGCGTTCCGCCGAGTTTGACATATTCTTTCAGATTTTCTTTCAACTTGGCGGTGAAGCGGATGTCGTCCGCCAGGATGACAACTGCATATTTCCCCAATTCTTCTAGGGTGGTTTCTCCGGATGGGGGATTGGCGAAGAAGATGTCAAAGATATCTCCAATTGGAGAATTCGCGATATTGATGCAATGCTCGGGCGTACTGGCGAAAGTTGCTTTGTTGTCCAGTGGTGAAACTGCATCAAAGAAGTGTTTTGCCATGAAATCTCCGTCTTCCATTGGCAGGTGATACCAGACTTTCCAGTCAGGGCGTCCGGTTTGTCCATGCAGATAATCCATCAGGAAAAGGAGGGGGGTATATTGGGTGCCGCGTTTGCCTTCGGTTCTTTGCGTCCAATCATAGAAGGCCTTGAGTACTTTTCCGTTTTCAGTGAGTTTATGCATTCCTTTTTCCGTTTCGACGACTTGTCCCCAAGGCTGTGATTCAAGCCACTGATAATTACCTCCCATGTAATAATTCATGAGCATGGCTCGCAGTCCATGAGAAGGCGGCTGGCCATAATCCAGACCGGTAGGTCCATGCACGGAACGGCTATGTGGACTTCCGAGTGCTGCATAATATGCCATGTAGAAGCCCCAGGGCACATGATATTGTCTTGCAGCACCTTTTGTCATGGCCATAAGAATCCGGGCGGAACGGTCGGTGCGGCAGGAATATTCAAGGATCAGATTTCGAGAACCCCATTCGCCGAAATAAGGCGATCCCATCACACCGCCACTGAGCGTATAAACATGATCGAAAAACAATTCTTTCTGATAAAGAAAGAGATTGCGCATGTTTTTCTCGGCGTCTGCCCGGTTTTCATCCTTTCGGGGAATATAACCGGCAAGTAGCGAAAAGTTAGGGTTGCCCGGACGTCTGAGTTGCTGGTAGTTGGAATCAAATTCCGAGATGCCGAAGCCCATGAAAGTATCCTTAAATTTACTGAGGAATTTTTCGAAAGACTGGCGGTCGAAGTTTTCTTTGCCGAGTCCTAACAAGTTGCCATTGCCCATGCGCAGCAAATCCCAGATTTCAAAAGGCATAACTTTTGCTTTCTCTGCTATATCAGGCGGCAGGTCTTTGATAACAATCCGGAATGGAGTTGTGGAAAAGGAGATGACGATGTTGCCACACGGCTCCGCATTTTTGAGTTTTGCGGTAAACATTCCTTGATCATTGCTCATCGAAATGGTTTCCAGCCTTCGTCCGGATTTGTCGAGCAGCGCGAACTGTTCGAGTTCTCCGGTACTACCATTACCGTGGTAAATCCGGATCATGGACAGAAGAGAGCTGACTGAGCCATTAAGTTGCAGGGTGCCGTAAACCTTTTTATAGCGCATTTCGTTTTTGCTGTGATCGGCAGTGAAGACGCACAAAGTCTTTGTATTCCCGTCATTGATATGCTGCGGTCGCAGGAATAAGGTATTGTTTTCCGTACCGGTAAAGGTGAACGTGATGGAACTGGCGATGTTTTTGTTTTCTGTGTCAAAAAGTTCAATTTCGCGTATGATTCCGGTACGTAAGGATTTCGCGTTTATTTTTTCAACTGGAAGACGTACGTGGAAAGGACATGAATCCTTCACGAACGCTTCGTCGGAAACACCTTTAAGTGCATGCCATTCCTGGTCTAACCCCAGCCAGAAGTCTTTCCCCATGATCTTTGCCGGGGTCAAGTCAGCATAAACGGCGGCTTGCGGACTGGCAATCAAGCGGGTGGTGATCTGCTGGGAAGAAGGCACCGTTGCCACAGTATTCTTTGCCGGGGCGGCAGTGACTGCTACCGCCACACAAACCAGAGTCGAGAGAAGTGTTTTCTGCATGGGTAAACTCCATATATACGGTTGATGTTTCAGTTTTTTCCGTAACGGATAACAGTGCCGCTATTGTCGCCAACGGAATAAATCTGGATTTTTACCGTGTCCTCACTTCTCAACTGTCCGACATGGGCATCAAAGAATACCATATTGCCCTGTTTTGAGTGCCGTATGCAGAAGGCTTGTATCGAGAAGGAATGACTGAGGTTGTTGTAAACCCAGCTGTTGATTTTTCTCGTTTGATTGCCTATCCGATCAGTACCCGCCACTTCTCCGATCAAGACTGAATCTCCCAGCAGAGGCATAGCGGATGGCGTAAGCTTCAAGGTTCTGCCATTCTTTTGGTCAAAGAGGTTGGTGAAATAGCCAGCATCAGTAACTCTGATGCAAACCGATTTGTCGGTGCCTGACCGGTTAACCATTCCGTAAATCTGATGGTTGGCGGCAGCCACTCCCGAACCGGGTGCATCAATCAGTTTTCCCGTAGGACAGCGAAAAGGCTTGTGCCATTTCCCATAGTGGGCGGAAGCTGGAAGTTTCGTCATGGGGAAATAGCCGTTTTCGGTAATCGGCGTAACAAACGTATCGTTGGTGCGAAACCAACCATCATAATCATCTACATAAGCGTGAATGGCAAATCCTATCTGTCGCAGATTGCTCATGCAGACGGCCATTTTTGCTTTTTCCCGAGCCGAATTTAATGCAGGCAGAAGCATGCTGGCCAGAATGGCAATGATCGCAATTACGACGAGAAGTTCTATAAGTGTGAATAAACGATCGTCAATTGCGCTTTTACTTTTCCCCGTCGGAGTCGGGAGATTGATGCCTATGATACTGAACATTGTTTTTCTCCGGTTTGCATGGCTTGTAACTGATATTAGGGAATGCGAAATTTTGCAATATTAAGATAAATCTTCATTGTTCACGATCAAGCATAAAATCTTAGTAAAATATGCAATATATTTCCAAAAACATATAAAAAAACACAATGCACTCTTGAATACCTGTAATTCCGGAAGTAAATTTTTGCCGGGTGTGGTTTCATGTGTGAAGGAAGCGTGCAGCGACATGCTTTCCGCACAAGCGGAGGTCATGATGGATGGTGGTGACAGGAAAAATCGGAAACTTGTTTCGAGGATTAAAGGGAAAAGTTTTTTCTGGCCTTTGAGCCAGGGGAAGAATCTTCTTTGGCTTCGTTTTATCGGCAAGACATATTGGCCGCAAAATTATTGGATTCACCACAAGCGCACTGATTATCTGGATATTCAAATGGTGAAGGAAGGGGAACTCCTGTTACGATCGGATTCTTCCTCTTTCCGAGCGAAAAAAGGTGCCATCCTGATCATTCCGCCAGGCAATTATAGTTTACGTGCAGCATCTCCTGGCGGTGTGCAGAAATGTCATTTGGGGATCACAGGGAAGGTGTGCTTGCACCACCTCCATGAATTCGGCTTGGATCAGATTACCCTGTTGCCGGACTTCTTTACCCAGCCCGTCGCCACAATCTTCGATCATCTCTATGAAATGACCTCTTCGAGGGACCCTGCATGCTTGGGCGATTATGCGGGGGCAATCTATAACCTGCTTGCCCTTTTGAGCAATCAAGTTGAAATCAGCCAATTGCCACCTCGACTGGCAGCGGCCAAATCATTTATGGAAGGAAATTTTTCGCAACCGTTGACCTTGGACGAGATTTGCGCCCATGTTGGCTGTAGCAAAACGTCTTTGCAATGGCAGTTTTCTCGTTATATGAATACAACGCCAATGGCTTTTTTGACTTCCATTCGCATGGAGTATGCCCAACGTTCGTTAATGCATACAGGGAACCTTGTCAAGAACATAGCAGATCAGTGCGGTTACAGCAATTCGCTATATTTTTCACGTGTTTTCCAGATGCACTTTGGCTGCTCTCCAAGAGATTTCAGAAGAAAAAACTGCTGAAACGAAAATCTAACTTGGGCTGGGGCCAGCAACTCATTTTTAACCACAAACCACACGAAAAGGCTTGGGGTGGGCTGACGCTCACAACCCATTCAAACGGCAAAATGAGTGTTTTAATGGACAGGGACGAGAATGGACATCATGGACGGAATGGACGCGATGGACTTGCCGTTTGATGGACGAATGGACAGGCGCAAAAAACGTCATCTGCTACACGCGTCCATTCTATCCATAAAAAAAACGTGTCCATTTGTGTTCATGATGTCCATTGCGTCCATTCTTGTCCATGTCCATAGCCCATAAAAAAATCTTTTTACAAAAAAGAAGATAGCACGATTTTTTTTATAGGGTTGTTACTTCGGCAAAAATCTTGCGCACCAGGAGCGACTTTACGCAAATGCGTGGTTCGCCGGCAGCATTTTTCTGACAACGTACAACGAAACGTAATGGGTCTTCTGTAGTACAAGGTTTAGGGGAATGGGGTGCGTAGTGCGTGGTGCGTAGTGCGTTGGGAACGGATGCAGGGGGCGCAGATTTAAAAAAGTAGCGCAACCGTCCCGGTTGTGATTATTCTGACTGTCGTGGGATGCGGGGGGATGTCCTTGTCCTGTCCACACCGTCCACACCGTCCACACTGTCCACCACGTCTGACCCGCACCACGCACTACAGACACATTACAACGAAACAACAACGAAAAAGCATTCTCTGGCGGAGTTCTCACCTTGTTTTCCTGGAGCAGTGGAGTATCTTATTTTGGTTCAGGAGAAATAACACTTTAAAGGAAAGACGGCAGACTATGATACGAGTAGCACAATGCTGGGATGATGGCGTTCTCAACGATATCCGGGTGGCTGAACTTTGCCGGAAATATGGCGCCAAGGCGACTTTCAATCTTAATCCGGGCATTCATTTGAAATCCAGGCGGATCACGGAGGGGTGGACATATCGCGACAACTATTGCCCTGGGCGCCTGGCCTGGGACGAGGTCACCAGTGTCTACGACGGCTTCGAAGTGGCATCGCATACGATGAACCATTGCAACGCCGGCGAGGTTGACGACCGAGTGTTTATCGAGCAGAGCGTGGGCGCACGGAACGTGCTCGAGGACCGTTTCGGCAAGCCGTGTCGTGGTTTTGCCTGGCCCTGTGGCCGTTATACGCCGGAGACGATGCAGCTTCTTCGGGAGGCGGGGTTCGCATATGCACGCACCACGAAGAATGTCGCTCAAGTCTTGCCGTGCGCGGATACCATGGCGTTTCACAGCAATTGCCACTTCATGAATCCGGAGTTCTGGAGCATTTTTGAAGCCGCCAAGCCCTGTGGCGCTTTTTATTTCTGGGGACATAGCTATGAGATGATGGAAGACCCGAAACTGTGGCAGGAATACGAGGACAAACTGCAGCGTTTCGCCGCTAACCCCGATGTCAAGTGGGTGAATGTAGTCGATCTGGTCGCTGACTGACAGCGAGGCTCCCAGTCGCCACGAAGGGCGTTTTCATTCTCTCAATCACATCGGGAAATGTCTCGTTTTTTAATGGACAGGGACACGATGGACGCAAGGGACATCATGGACACAAATGGACACGTTTTTATGGACAGAATGGACACACGTACAGCAGGTGACGTCTTGCCACGTCTTTAAACCTGTCCATTCGTCCATGAAACGAGAAGTCCATCGTGTCCATTCCGTCCATGATGTCCATTCTTGTCCATGTCCATGAAAATGAATGAAAACGCCCCAGTCGCCACGAAGTCCAACATTGCCCTGTTATTCATAACTACTGGAGAAATACATCATGCTGGAATCCGGAACAGTAATGGGTCAGTCCCCCCCCCTTGATACATTTTTAGCATTGCTTAACCTTTTCCTTGCATCATTTTTATTGCTTTCCGG
>JAPXLT010000213.1:0-8559 GCA_033809415.1 Lentisphaeria bacterium | reverse complement strand
GGTTAAGAGAATGAAAACGCCCTGATAGCTGATAGGAGATAACAATTAATGGTATGGGAACTTGTTATGATGGGAATTCTAACTTTTATGGCACCTATGGCCATTCAGGCCGATTCTCTACTCAATGGAGACGTTGAGCTGGGAATCATGTTCTGGTCTGGAGCAGTACCGGTTAATTATGACGCCTTTTCAGGACGCCTTTGCCTGGAAGCAAGTAGTACCGAGAAAGTGGCAATTGTCGAACCGTGGCATCCCTTTGGTGTTGTTGCCGGCCAGACTTACGTCTTTTCTGCCTGGGTACGGGCACCCCAGGAACCCTGTCTGACAGGCATTTCCCTAAGACCTTCACGAGGAGATGGGCAGGAAATCATCTTGCAGCCACTTACAGAGATTGGAGCAACATGGACTCGCATTTCCGGCAGTTATACGGCAGCGGAAGGCGAAACCGCAGTGCGGATTTGTTTCACTCATAAATGTGAGTCGGGAAAAGGGACGTTGTTGCTGGATGATCTCCACGTCAATGCGCCGATAACCGAACTCCGCCAACCGGACATCGACCATCATGCCCTGATGGAGGAGGACAGCCGTCAGGGACATGATTTGGACCGGGCCTACCAGGTCAATGGGCAAAAGATCGATGTGGTGCTCTTCGACTTGGATGAACTGCGCCGGCAAGGCAAAACGATTCCCAATGAACTCTATGCCGATGTGGAGAATACGGGCAAGGAACTACGCCGACAATGGTGGGAGCTGTGTTCTAAGCGCGAAGAGTTCATGATGCACCACTCACGCGCAAATGCAGACAACGGCGCGATAGAGAGCTTCCGGGAACAAATTTCGGCATTCGAAAAATATGCCGCTGCAGAGGCTCAGCGTATCGAAGGCTTGTCTTCCGAACTGCGTAAGTGGCTTGTTTATTCACGCAAGCCTGTGCAAAAGGACATGCGTGAAAATCGTTTTATGCTGGTTGCTGATTATGAATGGAGTCATTGGGGAGAGGATCGCCTGGCCTATCCGGGACGCTGTATGAATGCAGAGTATGAAGCCAAATCCGCCAATGACCTGGGATTAGACCTGGTTACTTTGTTGATCCATCCTATAAAACCAGAACAACGAAAAATTTTCGCCGAGGCATTTTCACGATATTGCCAAGCACCGTTTTTAGTCTGGAGCACTGATGCCGTCTTTCATAAACGAGACATGGTGTCGGAATTTTATTTTCATAACCTGGAGCAGCTTAACGAAGATACGGAACGATTCCTGGACCAATATCGGAAATATCCCGGATTTGCGGGCATCCAAGTGGACGAACCATGGGTCATCGATGGACGCATTGATGATATCCTGAAAAATGACTGGGCAGATTATCTCGCACGCCGCAGCGATTATTTGCAAGAAAATCGCGTGGAAAATCCACGGGAGACCCCGGAATGGAAGATTTTCAAAAGCCAATTCCTCGGGCAGCACCTGAAACGGGTTCTGGATATGCTGGACAACAAGCAAATCATGACCTCGATTTGTATCATGCCCACCTATGAACACGGAGACCCAGGCCGTTCGCCCTATGTAAACTCCTGCCGACATCTGCCGATAGCCGGTACCGATCTTTACCGGAATGGCAGCACGATCGAAGGATTTCACCTGCAATTGTTTCGAAGCGCTATGCGGGACGGTCGCATCTGGCTGCTGCCCGGTGGAACCTTCTCCTGCAAAACACCCGATAATTACAAACGCTCGATCAGCAACGGCATTGTCCATGCGGATGGTATCCACATGTGGACCAATACATATTTCTCGAAATACCGTGATGCCAATCAATTCTGGAGGTATGGCGCTGGCCGCGCAACGCTGGATGACCGCAAACGGAGCGAGCTTTTTAACTGGTATCCTTGGGGCTGGGAAGTGATGCGGGAACGCTATCATTACGCAAAACAGCATGCCGATACCCTGGCGCGCCGAAAATCTCTGGCAGATGTAGCATTGTTGGTTTCGGAACGCACCCGTTTCCTGTGTCCAAGCCAACGCTATTGGAACAGCTGCCTCGCAACCTACAATGAACTGGTGGGCATGAATCAGCCATTCAATGCTGTGTTCCTGGAAGTAATGACGGAGGAAAAGCTAAAGCAATATCGTGTACTCGTCGCCCCAAACCTGACAGCCATGACGCCGGTGGAAATCGCCTTGCTTGAGAAATATACGGAAGGTGGCGGCATCCTGCTGGCTACGCCGGATTTCGGAACTCTGGATGAATGGGGACGCCCCGCCGCTGCCATCCCATCATTCGGAATGCGATTTGACAGTTCAGAGATCAATACCGGCCTGCAGGAATACAACGTAAGTTTTAGCCGTCGCTTGATACCTTCTGCTCTGCAACAATTGACAAGCGTAGTTAAAGCTAACAGTCGCATGCCTTACCAAGTCGTTGGTTTGCCTTTCGGAGTCGAAGTCCAAATCCAGAAGAATTCCCAAGGAAAGATTCTGATCCAGCTGCTGGATTATGTTGGACAACCGGAGATAACGGGACATCGTCTGCTGAATACCGCAACCGGTGAAGAAGTTCCCTTGCCGCCCTTTCATATTCACGACATGATCATTTTGTAAACCTAAAACAAGGATATCAGCCATGCAACTCCATTTCGATCTGAGCTACTTCAATGAAAAGAACCAGGAATGCTTTACGTCTACCATTGCTCCCGGGTGGCAGGCCTGTCATCAAGGCTGGAAGCATGACGGGCTGGGATTGTCGCTTGCCTGGAGCATTACTCCCCATGCGCTCGGACAGCGTATCACCATTCCACAGAATAGCTTGAAAGAAACCGGTCAGAATCGCTTCAAGACTCTGACAGTTCTGCTGGAAAATGCAGCCGGTCATGAAGGTGATAATGGCGCATTGTTCCTTCCGCTGGACACCGGCATGGTCTGCCGGAACGCGGGCAAGCAGGAACGTGAATACCGTTTCCCTGTCTTCTGTGAACGGGAATGGGATATCTTCTGGTGCAATATGGCTCTGTACGGCTGGCAGAATAATGACGGTTGCACCGGCGTAGTCCTGGAAGGGGGAAAGTTTGACTGCGAACTGCGCCTGCGAACGAACTGGGGAGATGCGCATGAATACCGGATTGATCCATTGTACCTGATCCGGGAGTGGCCTGGCGATGCCATACAGCCTGGAGATATCTCGCTGTTCCTTGGACATGTGCCGGAGCGGAAATATACTGCACTGGCCGCATGGTTCCGCAAGTATAATCGGGATGTCAGACAACTGCCGTCGCTGCAGGAAAAATGCAAGGACAATCCGGCATTGGCATATTCCATGAAAGCGATCACAGTCCGCTGCCGAATGGCAGTGAAACAACTGCCCTGCGTGGTCTACGAACAGAAGCCGGACACACAACCACCGGTGCATGTATATATGAACTACGAAAAGGTAGAGGCTATTGCCAAAAGGTATGCGGAAGTCGGAGTCGGCCCGGCAGAATTCTGCCTGGTTGGCTGGAATTACGGCGGACATGACGGTGCTTTTCCCCAGCTCTTCCCGGTTTGCGAAGCCGTCGGAACCGAAGATGAGATGCGGCATGCCGGAAAGGTTCTCAATGAATGTGGCTACCGCTTGAATCTCCATGACAACTATTACGACGCTTATTCACTGGCAGAAAACCTGGATCTGAATGATCTCTGCACGGATGATACTCCTCCTTATCATATGCCGGTGCATGGCGGCGGTATTCTCGGCGGCGGTCGTGCCTACCGTCTATGCGGGAAAATGGCGTTGAAGTATCAACAAGCCAATCTCAAAGAAGTGCAAAAACGCTTTCCGGAATTCTCCGGTGCCTATTTCATTGATGTCGCTTCTCTGATCTGCTCGCATCGTTGCGCCAACCCGGCTCATCCGGAGACTCGGGAAGACAATGCCGCCGCCAATAAACAAATGCTCCAAAATTTACAAGACATATACGGCGTCTCTTCGTCCGAAGGTGCCCGTGACTGGTCGTTGCCGGAACTAGACCGTGCATATATGCTGATTAACAAGCCTGGCAACGAGAAGACCTACGATTACACGGATGAGGCAATCCCGCTTTACCAGCTGATTTATCACGGCTATGTGATTTATAATACCTTCCGTTCCGGGATCAATGCTTGGCCGGGAAGCTTTGATTATCTATGGAATCTTGCTTTGGGAGGGATGCCGACGGTCTACTACCATCACCTGTTTAATCCCGCCTGGGGTGCTTCTAGCGGCTGCAAAAATGACTTGAATACCACAGAAGAAGCGATCAAAGATGATACGCTTCTGATTAAGCAGATAAGTGACGATATTGCCAGAATCTCTCATCTGCAAGGTGTGATCATGACCGATTTTATCCGCCACGGCAAGTCAGTCACCGAAACCCGCTTTGAAAATGGTACCCGTGTCTTTGCAAACTTCGGTGAAACTCCCGAGGAAATCGACGGGATATCCATCGAGCCGATGGATTTCGTGGTCAAGGAGTCGTTATGAACAACATTAGGGAGATCATAGACGCGGAACTCCGGGAACAAGTCATTCATGGTGCGGTTGTCCTTTGTGGTACGCCGAGCCACGAACTCTTCCGTATGGAGACGGGTTACAACAGCCCGGAGCATAACGCGCCAATGCGTCTCGATACTGTGATTGACATTGCCAGCATCACCAAGGTTTGCGCTTGTGTGACAGGGTTGTTAGTTGCGCATTCCCGGGGACTGATTGACTTTGAGGCACCCTTCACGCAATATCTGCCACAGTATCAGCCGCAATTGAAGAATATGGTGCGGGTTCGCGATCTGGCTAATCATACTTCAGGTTTCCATGAAGTCCCTGAACCCGCTACCGCCCAACGCCGCTATTTTTCGGAGTCCGGGCACGAGATGTTGCAGAATGTCTTCCGGTTGCCACCCCCCTTCGCGCCGTCTCGACAAGCGCATTATGCCTGCTGGAATTATATTTTGCTGGCGCAGATTCTGGAACAGGTAACTGGCTGCCCCTTCCCTGAATTCTGCCGCAAGGAAATCTTTGAGCCGCTGGGGATGAGCGCCAGTTCCATCGGCGCACCCTGCCCGGGAATCCCGGCGGATCGAATCGCACGCACAGAGCGTGCAGCAACCCCAGGCGCCATCAGCGATTCGGTTGCCTTCCGATTCTACCGAGATGGATTGAGCACCGGCAATGCGGGAATGTTCTCTACTGCGGAAGACCTCGCTAAACTGATGAAATGCCACTTGAACCACGGCGAATATGCAACCGGAAAATACCTCTTCTCCAAAGACACCTTCGCAGAAATCGCCCCGGATCGGGGGTTCCACTCCGAAGGCTATCGTCGTTTCGGCTGGACTATCTGGGCCGATGGAATGCGTGAAGAGGATTTCGGCAGCGTTCTACTGCATCATGGCTATACCGGCCAGACGCTGCTAATGCATCTGCCGAAACGCTTGTTCTGCATTGTCCTCACTACCCGCTTCAAAGATTATGCACGTGCGAAAAAAGACCGCATGATGATCATTTCCAGGCTATTGCAGAAATTTGCTTCCTAATAGCCGCCTTACACCCTCTTTAACCACGAACCACACGAAAAATTCCATGGGATTTTTCGTGTCCGTTAGTGTCTTTCGTTGTAAAAAACAACGGCAAGCGACTTGCATTCCTGCGGCGCATGTGATACACTTTCAGGATGACATTTTTAACCACGAAAAGACACGAAAAGACACGAAATAAAGGGTAGACCATGGATCCGTATATTTCTGAAATTCCGGCGCCGCCTCGACGTGAAGATTGGTTATTTTTGCAGGAGCTGCAGCAACCTGAGCAACGCTGCCTGCATTGGACGCGAACCGACACCGAAGTGCCGCCAAACCATCTCG
The DNA here is from genome assembly GCA_033809415.1 of Lentisphaeria bacterium. Classification (GTDB taxonomy): domain Bacteria; phylum Verrucomicrobiota; class Lentisphaeria; order Oligosphaerales; family Oligosphaeraceae; genus JAQVUB01. Next base: position 2,685 of record JAPXLT010000213.1, on the reverse strand, counting down.
ATCTTAAACCGGGACTATCCCTTGCCGTTGATTTTCCGGACGCGGAAGGCCTGCTCGAGACGGCCATCGAGGATTTCAGGAGACTGCTGACCTTGACTGAACTGCCGGAAAACGGTCCAGTTCCCTGCCGGTTCCTGCAAGAAGACACGGGTACCAACGAAAGTTACCACCTGCAAGTCAATGCCGACGGCATCACTCTCAGTGCCAAGGATACAGAAGGCCTGCGCCGCGGAATCTATTTCCTGGAAGATCAGCTGACCGGCGCAAGTGGCCCCGCCCTGCCCTTCACTGATCATCACCGTTCGCCCTGGTTGCGCAACCGGATATCGCGGTGTTTCTTCGGTCCCATCAAGCGCCCCCCCTTCAACCGGGATGAACTGCTCGATGACATGGACTACTATCCCGATGAATACCTCAACCGCCTGGCGCACGAGGGAATCAATGGTCTCTGGCTCACCATCGTCTTCCGAGAACTGGCGCAGACCTCGTTTACCAAACGCGATCCGCTGGCCGAAAAACGCCTCGAGAAACTGCGCAGAACCGTTGAGCAATGCCGCCGATACGGTATCAAAACCTGGCTTTTCAGCATCGAGCCGCGAAACCTGGCTCTGGATGATCCACTGCTACTCGAGAATCCGGAATTCGGCGGCGCCTTTGCCTACACCGGAAACCGCTGTTTCTGTCCCTCGTCTGAGAAGGGCAGGCAATACCTCTATGAAAGCGTTTTTGATATTTTTTCACAGGTGCCACATCTGGGCGGACTGATTAACATCAGCCATGGCGAGCGGGCAACCACCTGCCTGAGTTCCATACCGGCCACTGACGAAGGCCCCGTCGAGTGTCCGCGCTGCTCAAAAATTCCGAAATGGCAGATACACCATCACTCTACGGGTGCCATGATCAAGGGAATCAAGGCGGCCAATCCGGATGCTGAATTGATCAGCTGGCTGTATCAGCCGCAACCGGTGCCCGAACGGGGAGCCTGGACATACGAGCTGGCACGTCATCTGCCAGAAGGCGTGATCTTGCAGTACAATTTCGAGTCCGGCGCCTGCCGAAAACAGCTCTCGAGGGCTCGCTTGGGTGGGGACTACTGGCTGTCTTATGTTGGCCCAAGCCATTCATTCAGCCGGGTGGCCGAGGGTGTAACGAATACGCAAGGTGAACTTTCCGCCAAGATTCAGGTGGGCTGTTCGCATGAAGTGGCAACTGTCCCCTTTGTTTCCGTGCCTGGTCTGCTTTTCCAGAAATACCAGGCGATGAAAAAACATGGTTGCAGCCATGTCATGCAATGCTGGTACTTCGGCAACTACCCCGGCATCATGAACCGGGCCGCCGGCATGCTGGCATTCTCGAACCTCGAGGAAAGCGAACAGGATTTTCTCGTTGAGCTGGCTCGTCCGCACTGGGGACAGCATGCGGAAACCGTCGCCGAGGCCTGGCGTCTATTCAGCGAAGCCTACAGCGAATACCCCCTTTCCAATGACATGCAGTATTATGGCCCGATGCACGCCGGCGTGGTCTGGCCGCTGCATCTGAAGATTGAACTGGCACCGCTGGCACCAACTTGGAAGCCGGATTATCCGCCAAGCGGAGACTCGATCGGAGAATGCCTCGAGAACCATACGCTCGAGGAAGCCCTGCTGCTGGCCGGCAGAATGCAGCGCAAATTCGATGAAGGATTGCTGCTGCTGCGGGATTTGCGCGATGCCTTCCGGGATGACCGTGAACGCCTCCTCGACCTCGGCGTTGCCGAGGCGCTCGGACTGCAATTCCGAAGTGCCCACAATATCTTCGAGTTCTACTGGCTGCGCCGGGAACTCTATTTTGCCGCCAATGGGCAAAAAGCCGGCCTGCTCGAACAGATGAGACAACTCGTTCTGGCGGAAATCCGCAACAGCGCTGATATGATCCTGCTCTGCCAGAAGGATTCGCGCCTCGGTTTCCACTCCGAAGCCGAAGCACATCAATACTGCGAAAGCAGACTTGTCTGGCGGCAGAAGCTCCTGCAAAACCTGCTCGATACCGATTTTCCTGCTTTCGAGCAGGCTATAGCAAAGGGAACACCTCTGCCACAATCGGACTTCTACGCTCAGACTCCGACTTACCGCCTGAATTCCGGTTGGCAGGGCGACGAACATACCCGCTGGCAGATTGAACGCCTCGAGAACGATGATTTGCGCGTTACGTTTGAAGGCAAGGACCTTCCGTACGAATACGATACTTTCGCCTTCAACTGTGTTGATGCAACCGGCACCACCTTCCCCTGGATGATCACCATCTACAAAAATGAAACTGTATACCAGCTGCATCCACTTGCCGAATGCAACGTCAACCGTAATGGAGACACCCGGACGGTCACGTTCCTGCTGCCTTCCCTGCTCTGGAACCGGGACCCCAGAATCGAACCGCGCTTCGTCTATATCTACCGCACCGTCGGAGCACACGATGATCCTACCCCGGCATTCCGCTACGACTGGCCGCCCCATGAGCAGTTCCCACGCATACGCCTCAATATCTACAACTACCAAGGCAACTTCTGCGGAAAACTGATCGGCTGAACCTAAAAAAGCAGTTGACTTTTTCCATTGATCGGCAATCAGAATCTATTTTTTGTCCACGGAAAACACGGAAAGCGCGGAAAATTTGTAGAAGCGTTCCTTTGATGGATGGAATCGCATGCGG
>JAPXLT010000212.1:0-8594 GCA_033809415.1 Lentisphaeria bacterium | reverse complement strand
CAGGGCGAAGAGAACTTCAACCGGGTTCTGGCGATGCAGGGCATGGGTTTTGATGAGCTGGTTCAGAAAGTCGCCGGCAGTATGCTGATTGAAAAATATCATGAGAAGAAAATAGCGGAATACAATGCCGCAAACCCGATTGCGGAAACTGCCGTCAAAGAATTCTATGACAAGCATCCGGAAATGTTTTCCAAACCGGCAACCATGTCCGCTGCCCATATCCTGGCGAAATTCGTCAGTGACAACCCTGATGAGGCAGAAAAGCAAACTGCCAAGAACAAGCTGATCGCCCTCAAGAAACAGCTTGCTGACGGCGCGGATTTTGGTGCTCTGGCAAAAGCCAACAGTGACTGCCCAAGCAAGGAGCAGAATGGCGATCTGGGCGAATTTCAAGAAGGTCAAATGGTTCCTGAATTCGAAGAGGCACTGAAAAAACTCAAGGCCGGCGAAATCAGCGATCCCGTCGAAACCCAGTTTGGCTTCCATCTGATCAAAGCCGGTGAAAGCAAACCGGCCAGCGTTACCCCCTTCGATCAGGTAAAAGAACAACTCTCTGAGCAGATGCAGGCTGAAAAGGCCAACGAAGCATTCAAGCAAATCCTCGATGACCTGCTAGCCAAAGAAAAATACACCATCAATCTGCCTGAACCCAACACGGACAGGGACACGGACTAAACACGGACTTTACACGGACGGGACACGGACGGGACACGGACGGGACACGGACGGGACACGGACGGGACACGGACGGGACACGGACGGGACACGGACTTTACACGGACAGGTGTCCCGTCACCCTTTTCATTTTTTTTGTGTTTTACGTTTTTCGGCACGGAGTTTTGACAACCGTTCCGAAAAATCGCCGTTTTGTATGAAATCATTAATCTGTCTTTGTATTTGGCGACCGAGAAGATAACAAGCCAGATTTATAAGTGCCAAGACTCCATTGGCCATGATGCAAGACATTTTTTGTTGTTCGTTCAACCCATGATTTTGTTCAATGCTGTTATGTTCGTTTGCCATCCAAGTCAAAACTTCCTCTATTGTTGTTGGCTTTTGTTGTTTAAAACGCAACAAAATCGGATGGTCAGGTCTCAGTAAAACTAGGTTATGCTGGCGCAAAAAATCACTGTAGTCAAGTTTCAATTCTTCCAAACTGGCTCTTGCCACTTGCGTCAGCATAATTTCAGTCTTTTTCGATGTCACTGAGGCCAAGGAGCCTTCTGCAATATTTTGCACACCACTGCGGGCGGCCTGTGTCATTTGGTCACGTGTACGACTGAATTTATCAATGTAAAGATTACAAAAATGCACTGTCACATCGTAAATCAGCTGGGCAATCTTAAAACTTTTCAGATTCTGATAGCCGCCATAACCTGAATACACATTCGACATCTTTCAACCTCCGGAATCTTTTGTCTGATTAAATTTATCTTCATTGCTATCAGACAAAAGGTACCTTCCAGATCAAAAAATGCCAACAGAGTCATATAAAATCATATAGAATCATTGCAAATAACAAAAAATCCTATAAATCATAACGCCACAACACCATCCGTCCGTGTCATGTCCGTGTACCGTCCGTGTACCGTCCGTGTACCGTCCGTGTACCGTCCGTGTCATGTCCGTGTGCGTCGTTCTTCGAGCAGTTTTTCGGCCAGGTTTTGCGGGACTGGCTCGCAGAATTCGAATTGCATATTGAACGCTGCCCTTCCTTGGCTGAGATTTCGCAGGTCGCTGGTATATCCGAAGAGGTTTGCCAGCGGTGCGAGTGCATGGATCACCTGTCCGTTTCCAATTGCGTCCATTCCTTGGATGCGTCCACGTCGGCTGCAGAGGTTTCCGGTAATGGCGCCGGCATATTCATCGGGCGTGGTGATCGTCAGCTTCATGATTGGTTCGAGCAACTGCGGATTTCCCTTGAGAAATGCTGCCTTGAAACCGATTGACGCACAAGTGCGGAAGGCCATTTCCGAGCTGTCAACTTCATGGAAGGAGCCATCGACTAGGACAAAGCGCAAGTCCACGCAGGGATAATCGCCTTTCGGACCGCGCAGCATCGCCTCCTTGACTCCCTTCTCGATGGCAGGAATGTATTCACGGGGAATATTCCCACCTTTGATTTCATCGATAAACTCATATCCCTGACCTGCTTCCAAAGGTTCGAGGCGGAAAATCACATGCGCATACTGTCCATGACCGCCGCTTTGCTTCCGGAAACGTTCCTCATGCTCCGCCACACGAGTGATTGTTTCACGATAAGCCACTTCAGGCGCTCCGCTGTCAACGGATACATTGAACTCCCGGCGCAAGCGGTCCAGAATGATATCCAGGTGCAGTTCTCCCATGCCGGAAATAATCGTATTCTCGGTCTCCGGGTCCGTCTTCACCGTAAAGGTCGGGTCCTCCTCTGCCAGTTTGCCTAGCGAAAGCATCAGCTTCTCGCGATCCGCATTTTTCTGCGGTGTGACTGCGACGCTGATGACCGGTTCGGGGAACTCGATCTGCTCGAGAACAATGGGTTGCTCCACATCGCAGAGCGTATCGCCGGTGACCGTGTCACTCAATCCAATCAGCGCTCCGATTTCACCGCATTCGAGGCGTTCGACGATCTCCTGGTGATTGGCATGCATCCGGAATATCCGGCCAATGCGCTGCTGCTTGTTTTTACTCGAATTCAAAATATAGCTGCCGGATTGGATGGCACCGGAATAGACCCGCACATAAATCAATTTGCCGACATGCTTGTCGGTAACAATCTTAAAGACAAGGGCAGACAAGGGTTCTTCGTCAGAAATCTTGCGTTCGATGACTTCCCCCTGCAAGTCTTTGCCAATGACATCCGGCAGTTCCTGCGGCGATGGCAGATAGTCGATTACCGCATTCAACAGGCGTCGGACTCCCTTGTTACGGAAAGCACTTCCGCAAAGCACCGGGCAGATATGATGGTCAATCGTCGCCTTGCGGATGGCCGAAACCACTTCCGCCTCGGTGAGTTCCTCACCGGCGCAATACTTGTCAAACAGCCCTTCATCGAGTTCAGCCACATTCTCGAACAGGTTCTTACGCCATTTTGCCGCATATTCTTGGTATTCGGCGCTGATGGGTTCCTCGACAGGATAGGTTCCCTTGGGGTCCTCGACATAGCGTACCTGGCACTGCTTGATCAGGTCGATGATCCCCTTGAATTCCGGGCCCTGATCAATCGGTATGGCAATCGGCACCGCATTGGCGCCCAGCACGGAACGAATCTGGTCGAGAACGGAAAAGAAGTTGGCGCCGGTACGATCCATCTTGTTGACAAAGCAGATGCGGGGCACCTGATATTTGGTCGCCTGCCTCCAGACGGTTTCCGACTGTGGCTCGACGCCGCCTACCGCGCAGAACAGGCCGATGGCGCCATCGAGGATACGCAGGCTGCGCTCGACTTCAACGGTGAAATCGACATGTCCGGGGGTATCAATCACATTGATCTGATGATCTTTCCAGATGCAGGTTGTCGCTGCGCTGGATATGGTGATGCCGCGCTCCTGTTCCTGAACCATGAAATCCATCGTTGCCTGGCCGTCATGGGTCTCTCCAAGCTTGTGCGTGCGTCCCGTGTAAAACAGAATGCGTTCCGTACACGTGGTTTTACCGGCATCAATGTGGGCCATGATGCCAATATTGCGAACCTTATCCAAGGGGTATTTGCGTTCCATAATACTTATTCCGTCTTCTCTCAAGACTACACCAAAACTCATTTTCGTGCTACTATCACTCGACTTCTTGTTTTTTGTGAAAGATTTTCAAAAAAACGATGCACAAGTTTCTGACCTTGAAGCTCTTTCTCATTTTTGTGATTTTTTTTTGACCAGGGATTATGTCGCGCCCTTACAGGGCTTTGCCGATGGTGGGATCCCTGACCCAGGGCGTTGCCCTGGGCTGGTATGTCACGCCCCTTCAGGGCTGATTTCAACATTGCCGATCCGACCGATCCGACTGATCCGACTGATCGGTCGGAGGAACCAATAGGCCAGATCACAAATCCGCGTGCCATTCCATCCGTCAAAGCAACAACCCCTATAAAAATTTTCGTGTCTTTTCGTGTAGTTCGTGGTTAAAAAAGTTGTTCAGTGGTTGTGTTCCCGATGGCGATGGGATTGGAAACGCAGGCGGGTAATCCGGTGGCGTTTCACCTCGAGCACAGTAATCAAATATCCGCGATAGCTGACAACCTCCCCGGGCGCAGGAATATGCCCGGTCAACTTCAAGACCAGGCCCGCCGCCGTCTCGAAGCCGACGTTCTCGATGCGAAAGCCCAGGCATTCTTCCAGCTCACGGATATCCAGGCGGCCATCGCACTCGAATTGCGAGGCGTTGATACGTTGAATCATCACCGACTCCTGCTCACGTTCCCCGCGAATGCTGCCGACGACCTGTTCGGCAAGATCACCAATGGTCACCATGCCAATCATCCCGCCGTACTCATCTACCACAACCGCCATCGGGATGTTCTGTTGGCGAAGCTCGTGCAAAAGTTCACTGACAGTCTTGGACTCTGGGACATAAAGCAGGTTACGATCCAAAAACGCCGAAATCTCCAGCTTCTGCAAAGCCTCTTCAGAAATGCCGTCCACCTCCGCTGACGCCAAAATTTGCCGCAGGGAAACTACGCCGACGATTTCATCGATCCGCTTTTCATAGACTGGGAATCTCGAAAAGCCGGTTTCCAGAGTCAGCCTTTCAAGTTCTGCAATAGTTGCATTGCTGGGCAGGGATCGGATTTCCACCAGTGGCACCATGATCGTCTCCACCGGTTTTTCATTCAGCTCCAAAACCATCTGGAGCATTTCTCCGGCTTCGCGGGCTACCATACCCTGTTCCGCCACCAGGGCGGTGATCACCTTCAAATCCTCCCGGGTAACCTGGGAGGAAGAGACACGGGAAGACGGCTGCTGGTCTTCAAAGCGCCGGGTAATCAGCCTCGATGCGGAAGTCACCATCGTAATCAACGGTGACAGTGCCCGGCTGAACCAGTACATCGGCAAAGCCATCTGCAATGCAAAGGCATCGGCATGATTGCGAATGACCGCCTTGGGCAGAATCTCGCAGAAAATCAGAACCACAGGAGTGACCAGGATCGTCGTCAGCAATTCAACGCCCGAAGACAAATCACTTTCACCGGAGAACAGCCGCGCCAACCAAGGGCTTTGGATGATCCAATGACCCAAAACAACCTGTGCGATCGTCACTATGCTGACATTGGCCAAGTTGTTGCCGACCAGCACAGTACCAAGGAAACGCTCATTGTTTTGCAGAAACATGCTGAAACAGCGCGCTTTCCGATTCCCCTCATCAGCCAGCCCCTGCATGTAAATCTTGCTGGCTGACATAAAGGAGATTTCACTGGCGCAGAAAAAGGCATTGAGAGCCATCAGAATCAGGATCAGGAAGAGGTATACGACCAGGCTGATCATTGTTCACCTCCCTGTGCATCCACAACCGGTGGATTTTCCCGGATATGCACCGCTCCGACCCGATTGCCGGCCATTTGCTGAACTTCCAGGCTCAGGTCATGGTAGCTGACAAGGTCGCCTTTCACGGGCACCCGCCCCAGCTGCTCCATGATCAGGCCACCGACCGTATCCGCCTCACAATCAAACTCACGATTTAATTCTTCGCCAAGCACTCGCAGGCGCGCCCGCCCGTCAACAACCCAGCCCCCGGCAGGCTGGGGAACCATCTTGTTCAAATTGCCGCCGCTGGCAGCATAGCGCCCGATGATCTCCTCGAGAATCGAACTGATGGTCACAATCCCGAGAGTCCCGCCATACTCGCTAACAACCACCGTAAAACGCTTGCTCTGCTTGCGCATGTCGGAAAGCATGCGATCCGTCCGGGCAGTGGATGGGACGTAAGTGACCGGATAAACCGGGATTTTCTCTGAGCTGTTATTTTGCAAGGGTTCGCGGAACTGCGCAAGCTTGCATTCTTTCTGGTCGCTATTCAACCAAAATGGATAGTCAGCAAAAGCGATGATTCCCCAGATATCATCCAAATCCTCATGATAAACCGGCAGGAAACTATGCGTGCTGCGGCGAACTTTGCAGAAGGCCTGCTGGATCGTCAGTTCATCGTCCACGCCGACGATTTCTGTTCGCGGCACCATGATATCGCTGGCTTCGATGAACCCGAAACGCATGATGCGTTCGAGCAGTTCGCGTTCATGCACATTGGTCGCGCCTGCCGATTCCCCGGCTGCAAAGGTTGCGGCCACTTCATCAGGCGTCAGCATTGACCAGGCATCCTCACTGATTTTCACACGCAGAAGCCACTGCAATGCCTGAGTCACCATCCGCAACAGCCAGAGCAATGGTGCGATCAGCCGGCCAAAATACAGCAGGGGAAAAGCTGAAATCCTGGATAAATTCTGATTGTGGCTGAAAGCAATCGTCTTTGGGGACAGTTCGCCGAAAATAATCAGGATTGGAGTCACCAGCGCAATATTCAATATCATGCTGAGGACTTCGGCCAGCTTGTCCCAAACCGCAGGCGAAAACTGCAGCCCAAGCCCCTGCAAACCCGGCTTCAGGAACTGCCCGTACAAGCCTGGAAAGTCACCGGACCCCATCAGCACTCCCGACAGCAGGGATGCGCAGAAAGAAGTCAGCATCGTATTGACAAACATGTTGCCGACAAGAACAATTGCCAGCAGGCGCTGTGGGTCCCGCAAAAGCGCGTATGCCGCCCTTTCCCCAGCAGTCCCATTCGACATGCGCTTGACTTGCGCACGACTCAAAGACAGCAAGGCCGTCTCAGACCCGGAAAAAAAAGCCGATAAGCATAACAAGATGATAATTGCTATGCTTGCCGGAAAGTATTGCCCTACAAAATCCATCAGAAATCCTGCAAAATTGGAACAAAATAATTTGTTCGAAAAAATAACATAATGCAAAAAAGATGATTTTCAATGACAATTAATGACAAAAACGTAAGAAAAAGACAATATTTTCGTGTCTTTTCGTGTGGTTCGTGGTTAAAAAAGGTCTCACTATGGCATTTTTTCCCAGCCTGCCTTGCTGCGGAACAATTCGGTTAAAAGCGGGTACTGGTTTGCTGCGAAGATATCGCCGGCATGCTGGTGAATAATCCCATCAGGGTCCTGGCCGGATTGGAATACAGTCAATGCCCGCAACATTGCCTCGAGGGCTTGGGAATATTTTTTCAACCGGAATCGCACCCAGGCCAGACTGTCCAGAAACGCAATATTGTCCGGTTCGGCCTGCACTGCCTTTTCAATCAATTGCTCTGCGAATTGCAAGTCCTGATTATAGTCTGCCAAGGTATAGCCGAGTCCATTGCAGATGTCTGGATTTTCCGGATCGAGCTGATATGCGCTGCGGAATTTTTCAATGGACAGCTCCATTAGTCCTGCTTTTTCAGCGGCCAGGGCGAACGAGATGTAGAAAGTCGGATCGAGGTGTCGTTGGTCTTTGGCGGCAAGCGCCATTTTTTCAGCCTGCCGATAAACTTCCACTGCCTTTTCGGGCTGCTTCCGCATCTTCAAAAACTCTGCTTTCAGGATCATTCCCTGGACAGGCAGTTCTTTAAGCGGTGCCAGCAGTGCCATTCCCTTGTTGTCAGCCCTGCACAACAGGTAAAGCCAAGCCAGCTTCAGGCGATAGTGCAAGGAGTGAACATTGCGCAAATGCAACATTTCATAAATTTCCACGGCTTGGGGCATCGCTTTCATATCGATATAAGCACTGGCAATATCCTCGAACACCTCCTCGTTTACATCCGGGGCAGCAAAGACCTTACGGCTCAGCCGGTTCAATCCTTCGACATCCTGAAGCTTGACTACAACCAGCAGCTTGTTCTTGAGCCAAAAGGTCGTTTGTTGGAAATTCTCCGGCGCTTCATCAAGCAGACGGTTCATCTGCTCCCAGTTTTCGAGCGTAGTCAGCACCGGAAAGATGGCGGTGAAAAGCTCCCAATCCTGGAAAACCTCCGGTTTATCAAGAAATGGCTGGATCAACTCCTGCGCTTTACGGCGCAACGCAACCTGTTCCTGCTTCGCGGGTTCTTCCGTTTCCGCCTGCCTCAACAGAAAAGAAGCTTGAAAGACTTTCAGCCTTGGATGGGTCCGCAAGGCTTTTTTCCGCAATGCCTTATCGAGAAGGTCGCCTGTTTCCGCCCAGTTCCCCATGTCGGCTTTGATTTCCAGCAAGCAAATGACTGACACCGGATTGCTCCAACCCGTTCTTTGCAGGAAATCAAGCAGATGCTGACAGGCAGCCTCTTTCTGCCCGGCATCGGCGAGGCACTCCGCGTAGACGACGTTGATCCAGACATGCTCCGGATTCGCCGTTGCAATTGCTGAAAGGTCCTCGAGCAGGGCGTCCATGTCACGGTTGCCCTGCTGCAAAAACAACAATAAGCGCAGCGGGATTCTGGATTCCGGCAGGGCAATCAGACAATCTCGCAGATGATTCGAAATCTGATTCACGTCCGTACTGCGCCCAGCAATCAAATACCGTGCCTTGGCATAGCTTGACCACCCGCGAATCTCGCGCCGGTCGGCTGAACTCAGAGGACCTGGATCATACCCC
>JAPXLT010000211.1:0-8607 GCA_033809415.1 Lentisphaeria bacterium | reverse complement strand
CTTCAAACGGGTACCGCACTCGATCTTCCCGCAACTGCGCGCCGAAGACCTCGAACCGGACACCCTCGTCCTCAATGTGCAGCCCGAAGAAGGAATGGCGCTCTCGATTCAGGCAAAGCAGCCCGGTTCGAAACTCTGCATGGGAAAATTAACCTTGGATTTCAGCTACAAGGAAGTCTTCGGCGGAAATATTCCCGACGCCTACGAACGCCTGCTGCTCGATTGCATGCTCGGAGACCAGACCTTGTTCATCCGCAGCGATGTCATCGCCGCCGCATGGAAATTGCTGACCCCAATCCTGCAAGCCTGGAAGAAGAGCGACGATAAACAGCTGGACTGCCCCTGCGCCCTGCAATTCTACACCGCCGGAAGCGAAGGACCAAAGCTTGCAGAACGCCTCCCCAATGACATCGGCACCACCTGGCGACCCATTTGACAAAGCAAGCACCGGTAATATCTTAAAAATCGTAAGATACAGTGAAGCTGGATAGCCGAGGAATTCTTTTTGCACAACGAAAACACTTGGCGCGAACTGATGTCCGAAATCTATTTTTTAACCACGAAAGGCACAAATAGACTTGGCGTGGACTGTCGTCCACAACCCATTTTTTTGTCCACGGAAAGCACGGAAAGCGCGGAAAATTTTGTAGGGTCGCTGCTTCGACGGATGAAATGGCACGCGAATTTGTGATCTGGCCTATTGGTTTCTCCGACGGATCGGTCAGATCAATCGGATCGGCATAATGCTTTGCGCCGTAAGTGCTTAAACATGCTTAACCCCAGGCCTGGGGTGAGGAACCCACCAAAGACAGTGCCTTGTAAAGGCACCACAATCAGACGAGCTTGTCGGGCAAGTATTTGAATGTCAATTACTTAAGAATGATATTTCCGAAAATCTTTCACAAAAAAGAAGAAGTTGGGCAATAGTAGCACGAAATTTTTAAACTGGCAACAGAAAAAAATTCTTCTGTAGTGCGTGGTGCGAAGTGCGTTGGGAACGGGTGCAGGAGGCGCAGGTTTAAAAGTAGCGCAACCGTCCCGGTTGTGATTATTCTGACTGTCGTAAGGTCAGATAACTGAATCTCTGTGAAAGTTGCACTGGCACTATTTCTGTTTTTGAGATGATTCATTCAAGTCCTGCCGGTACTTCCTTGAGCGGTTCACCCGGCGCGGAGCGCCACACAAAAATAACCCCGGGTGAGGAAGTGCGGAGCACGACGCAACCCGGGGTAGGGACTGCCCCAAAAACCGCGCCCGGAGGGCGCAACAACAAGTGGAAATGAACTTTTCCAACAGCTCAAGGCTTCGACAAGACTGCGTTTGTATCGCCCTCCGGGCTAAAAGTGCCACTGCATTTTCACAAGTCAAATTTCACCAATATAATTTTTCGCCACACTTAAATTCTTGCTCAATAATCAGATGAAGAAAAAGTAACGCCCGCTTTTTTGAACCTGAGGTTCAGTTGTCTGAAGGTGCGGGGGGGATGTTCTTGTCCTGTCCACACCGTCCACACCGTCCACACTGTCCACCACGTCTGACCCGCACCACGCACCACGCACCACGCACTACAGAAGACTGACACATTACAAAAAGTCAGCTGTTTTTTTAGGGTTATGGGCATTCCGGTACTGGAAATGCCGCTGTTTGTTCTGCTAGACTGGCAGCCGTTGCGGATAAATCCTCCGCCCCGGCTTTGAATCCTCGGATGATCACCGTGTACAGCGGCGAGACATAGTCGGCGGGCTGATCCGGCATGGCACCCATCAGATAATATTTGTTATAGGCATTCTTCACTTCCCAAAATGCACTTTTTCGGCTGGCGCCTTTGATGATTTGTGGATAATAGAGCAGCAAACCATGCCCGGAATGACGATCCAGAATTGCCGTCCATTTGACATCGCTGTTCAGATGCCAGCGATTGCTGCCCGTGAAATTCCCGTCAAACTCACCGGTACGCAACTTGCCATCTGCCGTCATTGCGGCATAATCAGTCGTCGCCTTGTCAAAGCAATATTGATACAGATACAAATAATAGAACGATTGCGGTGCCAGCGTCCGGAAACGCTTTTGCTCGATGATGCCCTCCGGGGTCATCGTAATCCGGCTTAGGAAGACCGTCTGCAACAGCTGGGACTCCTTCTCGAGGACGATTTTCTTTCCGCTGTAGACTTGTCCGATTGCCGGCTCGATCTCTTGGTCATCGCAAAGCAGGCGGAACTTCAAGACTTTCTCCTGGCCACCCTCCGTATGCCCTGCCCCGACATATTTTCCGGAAGCCTCCCCTATGACCAAGTTATAAAAGCCAGTGGGAGTTCCCAGCATCCGCTGCTCGAATGAAATCGACCGCATCGTTTGATGATAGCGCGGACTGATGCTCAACTCGTAGTCCCCGCACTGCAAACGATAAGTCTGGGCATCGGCAAGCACAACACTGCTTGCAACAATCAATAATGCAAAATACAAGAACTGGCGCAACATACGTATCTCCTCTGATAATTTTACAGACAAACCGGCATCAGGAATCCAAGCGACAGAAAAGACAACAGCGCATCAGAAAAGGCTGTAGTTCCGATGCGCGGTGCGATCCCAAAAATTCTTTCCGCTGGTATTGGGCGTGGTCGATGCCCCCAAGAGATTGGTATAGGGGTCTTCCGGATTGCTTACCCGCAGGCTGCTGACATGTCCGTCAACAAAAACCAGATTCATGGAATTGCCATGCCGCCCGCCATACGCATTGCCGCTACCCGTCCCCTTAAAAGTATTCAACTGATAATGGCCGTAGTTGTAATTACCACTGGCGCTGTAATATAGTCCGAGCGTATCGCAGTGAGTGATGGTCAAGCTTGGGACTTTTATCTGGTTTAATTTCGCCGGCAAGCTCTCTTTCAAGGGCGTACTACCTCCGGGCAGTGCATATTGAGAGGTGCCAATCTGTTGATAATTGTAGCCATATCCAATGTAATTATACAAAAAGGCATTGCCTCCCGTAGGAGTCTTTGTCACTGAAGTCGCCGGACAGAAGAAGGACGGGATGGCAATCCCATATGCCTTGTACAGATAATGGTGCCATTTCAAAGTCGTCGTCGGTATGTTGGCGTCTGCGGGAAGCTCGGAGGCGGAATGGTTCCAAGCCGGCACATAATCATCCTTGTCCATCGTGTAAAACAAGACCCCGGTGCCAATCTGCTTCAGGTTCCCGGTGCATTTTGCCGAAGCAGCCTTCTGGCGCGCCTTCGCCAAGGCCGGCAGCAACATCGAAGCCAATATCGCAATAATCGCGATCACCACCAGCAGTTCAATCAAAGTAAATTTTTGCTTCATGAAATACCCCTTTCATCAGCCATGGCAATTATTAACCGGTTCATGCCTGTTGCTTATTAAAGTATAAACCGAAAAAGCAGACTTTTCAACTCTAAGACGACAAAAAAAGCAAAAACTTGTACTTCCATGGCGTGGGTGACACCAGAATTCATTTTCGCAGTAGACCAAAATCGGATGTACAAGTATAGACAGGTTGCTTATGCATAGCATCATCGACAAAAATGCGCCCGAGCCGATTTACTCGCAGTTGCAAAACCAGGTAGAGACCTCCATTCGCACGAGGAAACTTTTGCCGTCTGACTGTCCAAATGCATTCTATTCATTTATCAGGGCGTTTTCATTCTCCCAATCACCTCGGGAAATGTCTCGTTTATTTGTGAAAGATTATTTCATGGACAGGGACACGATGGACTCAATGGACGTCATGGACACAAATGGACACGTCTTTATGGACAGAATGGACACGTGCAGCAGGTGGCGTCCTTGAACCCGTCCCTTCGTCCATCAAACGGAAAATCCATCGCGTCCATTCCGTCCATGATGTCCATTCTTGTCCATGTCCATGAAAATGAATAAAAACGCCCTTATTCATTTATAAGAAGCATTCTGTAGTCTCTGCGTGGAACAGATATCTTCAGCTCTCCGTTCGAGAGTGACAGGATTTCCCCTGATTCCGCATTCGTTATGCTGGATGCCGATTGAATGTAATCGCTATTAAGGTTTAGCAAAATCTCCTGATTTTCAAGGCTGACATTGCCGACGATGGCAAGCCATTGCTTGCCATTCTTGTAGGAAACGGTGTAAATTTCCTTGCCATTCGTGCCCTTTACAGGGATTTTTTTGCCATAGTACGGGAAATATTCGACTGCGTCATCGGCAATGCCAAAATCCTGCTTGACCTTGATTGCCTTCCAGGCCGTCTGCGGCTTGCAGAAAATCGGATAAATCAAATTATCATGCAGCAGGCACATCATCACATAGTCACGTGTGGCCTCATCGCTGTTGCTGTATTCCTTTGACAAGTCAGGACTCTTTGTAAGATTGGCCATCATCTGGCAGTACCAGCCAAATGGCGTGCCTGACTCTATTACCCAACGCTCTGGTGGCGCAGCCCAGTACAGGAAATCAGCCCCGCCGTCATTCAGGCTTTGCAGGATTTTTTCCTTGTTTACGCCATACTTGTCGTAGACCCCCGGGTTTCGATAGTATGCCGTATTCCATAATTCGCCGGTCAGGCAGGCCTCACAGAAACTGGCCGAGGGCAAAACCATGGTCGCCGCAGTATGCACATACATTATGGGAATCTTCCCGCGTTCTTTCAGGAAAACCGCGCAAAGACGCTTCATAAGGTCTCGGCGCGCCCACCAATCGTATTCTGGATACACTTTGCCGTCGCGCCCCAGCCATCCAGCATCGTGCATGAGGTTGCAATCAGCAGTTGGTCCCCATTCGTCGAGGTTTGCGACTCCATCGACACCGCATTTCGCGTGCTGTTCCATAAGGAAGCAGAAGAAGTCAGCGTATCTGCTGCCCAACCCGGGCTGAAATTGGCGCTCGCCGCGATTCGAGCCATAAGGCGCCGTGGAAACAGGAAGTTTTGTCCACTCGTTAAAGTATTTCTTGACTTCAGGTGCCTGCCACAGGAACTCAGAGTCATTCGAGGAGTTTTGTGCTTCCGCATTGTCGGTCACTGGATTCCAGGTTACCGCCTTGTATTTTCCTAGTTCTTTATAAACGCCCAGGTTGCAAAGTATCGGATCGATGTAGATTCCAAAGAGTCGGCCTTTGGCATGCTCCCTTGCGATGCGCTCCTTGTAGATTGCCTCGTCATAGATCCTAGGGTAGAAGCCGACGCGCGCCTTGTTTGGGGAGGCAGGCGGCAAATAGTCATAACTGGCGCTGCTGTAAAGCACTTTTACTTTTTGTCCGCAATATTTTTCTGCATTTTCCGCAAAATAGTCATAGTTCATGCTGTTTCCTCGCCAGCCTTTTGGCTTTGGGCGCGCCGGTGTGGCCATCAGCCCGAAAGTCCAAGTGGTTGGTCTGGCAATCAGCAATTCAGCTGAAACAGGTGTGATTTGCAATGATGTGCCGGCATTGCCGCGAACGACCTTTAGCGCATCTGGACGCTTTTCCCTTTCGAGGGGACTCCATTCCTTTTCCGAGCATGTGAACCAGAGGAAGCCCTTGTCCTCGCTTCCCAGCCATACCAGCAACTTGAATGGACTTTCCCACACAAGCCCCTCCTGCTTCGGAATTGCCATGGTAAAACTTGATTTTTGTACGTTCAGGGACATTCCACTGTCACGCGAACCTGTATAATGGAGGTATTTGGCCTGGGCATTGTCCATAGTTATTTTATAGTTGAAATGATTCAAAGCAACACAACCGCGCGGTATGATTGTAAAATCAATGCGCATCATGCCATCATATTCCACTTGCGTGCGTATTTCCGCATCCACAGTTTCCCCGGTCATCCTCGATAGGTATTCAACAACGCCTTTGTGCTTGCGCAGGATTGTCGTATATTCAGGTTTAAATATTTCCTCTTTCTCATTTACTGTTGCGGAGAACTCCATGCCCTTGGCAAAAAGCTGCTCGTCCAACGCAGTCACCTCTTTTGGCAGCCCATTTTGCCCCAGCAGATAGGTGCGTCCCCATACTTCCACGCTGTTTCCATTGGCTTCAATTGGAGTAAATGGCGGCAGTATGAAATTAGGATGCAGGGCTTCTATGCCGCGGCGGTTGGACATCCAGTCCTCTTTCGAGGTATCAATCTCAGGAGGCAATGGGCGGTCGACCAAGTTTGCATCAACGATTTTAGCCTCGGCTTTTGCCGCTTCCTGTTCATCCAGACGCCTGATTTTCAGATCATCGATCCACATTGCAAGGTTCGTGCGGTTGTATAGCATCAGGCCACAATTGTACATGTCATCCTTGGTTTTAAAAACAAAGCGGAGTTCGTGCCAGTTCCCTTGCCCCGGAATATCTTTTCCGCCAATGAAATATAAATCCGCCTTTTTTGAGCCTTTTGCATAGTTGCAGACTGCCATATCCATCCGCTTGGCAATTTCGGGGGAACAGACCTCCTTGCGCACCATCATTGTCACTTCATAGCTTGCCTCGGGTTCAAGGGCAAGGATGAATTTCCTGTATGAATATTTGCCGTCTCCCTGAAATTTGTAGCATTGCTTTCCACTGTGCGGATTTTCATCCACATTTTCTGGGGCTTGTTCCTCAAAACTGGTTTCAAATGGCTGTCCCGCACCAACTGCAAAATAGGTTGCATTTGCTGGAATTGGACATAATGGTTTTGGTAATTCGGCAATACACATAAGTGGAATTAGAAAAAAAGGAAGAAATTTCATTGTTGCTCCTTTATCAGCCAGGGCTTTTATAAACCAATTCATGCCTGTTACTTATTAAAGTATAAACCAAAAAAGGAGACTTTTCAAATACAAAACGACAAAAAAAGCAAAAAATTGTACTTTTGGGCGTGAGTACGCAGCCGCAAAATATTTTTTAACCACGAAAAACACGAACAGATTTGGCGTGGGTTCCGCCCACAACCCACACGGACTTTACACGGACTTTACACGGACTTTACACGGACTTTACACGGACTTTACACGGACTTTACACGGACTTTACACGGACAGCTGATCAGTCGGATTGGTCGGATCGGCACAATGCTTTGCGCCGTAGGCGCTTAACCATGCTTAACCCCAGGCTTTAGCCCGGGGTGAGGAACCCACCCAAAGAAGTGCCTTGTAAAGGCACTACAATCATTTGGATCAGCTTGACAAGTGATTGTGTGCCAATGATTTGGAGATTAGTTTTTCAAAAATCTTTCACAAAAAACAAGAAGTTTGGGAATAGTAGTACGAAATTTTTTATAGGTTGTTGCTTTTATGGAGGGTATTGCACTTGTTTTCTTCTGTTTGACTCAACTTTTTTTGCGTATTTTCTTGACTTTCTCCGTTTTCGTAGTAAACTAAAATTAGATGTACAAGTTTAGACAGGTTGCTTATGCATGAAATCATTGACAAAAATGCGCCCGAGCCGATTTACTTGCAGTTGAAAAACTGGGTCGAGGACTCCATTCGCCGTGGGAAGCTTTTGCCTGGGCAGCGTCTTCCTTCGGAGAATGAGTTCAGCCGCCGTTGCGGCATTCACCGCAATACGGCGCGCAACGCCCTGCTCCGCCTCGAAGAGGTGGGAGTGTTGCGCAGTATTCCCGGCAGCGGATGGTTTGTCAGCCAGCCGGAGAAACGGCTGCGCCGGGCCGGCATGTTGGGGCTGCGGGACCCGGACCTGCAAAAGCTGGCTTTCCAGTCAGATTTTTATATTCGCATCAATCAAGGGCTGAATGAAGGCGCCGCCATGTACGACTTTGAAATGGTGCGCCTGACTACGGAGGAAATAAGCCTTCTATTGCAAGGAAAAGCACAAAATCTTTCTTTGGACGCCTTGGTCATTACCGAGTTTCAGAGCAAGTACCTCGAACAATTGCGACTTTTGAAAGCCAGCAACCTGCCGGTGGCCGTCTTCAACCGGCAGATTTTTGGTGAAGATATTCCCTGCGTGTGCATTGACCAGTATTATGGCACGCGCGATCTGGTGACCCGCCTGATCCAAAGCGGACACCGCCGCATAGGCTGCATTACCATGGCACTGGATGCCAACTGGCGTTATGCCCTGGAACGCTATCGCGGTTACGCCGATGCCTTCGCCGCTGCGGGACTCACCCCGGAGCGCAAATGGGTCTGCCAAATCCGAGATATCAACCAACGCCGCCGGAAAATTCGGGATTTCCTGAAAAACAACCTGGACTTGACGGCTCTTTTCATCGCCGGGGAAAACTTTCATAAAAGCGCCCTCGAATTGTTACGCAAGCAGGGCAAAAACATTCCCGACGATATTTCCGTAGTTGCCTTTGACCGCGTGGGCAGCGAGTATGGCAGGCAGATCATCGCACTCGATCAGCCTCTCGAGGAAATGGGCCGCCGCATTTTCCAAACCTTGGACCGCATGCTCGCCGGACAGCCCGCCATCGGTGAAGTCCTGCTGCCAGCAATCACCCACGGAAACAGCATCCGCAACATCATTTAACCACGAACCACACGAAAAGGCTTGGCGTGGGCTGATCGCCCACAACCCACACGGACTTTACACGGACTTTACACGGACTTTACACGGACTTTACACGGACTTTACACGGACGGGACACGGACGGGACACGGACGGGACACGGACGGGACACGGACGGGACACGGACGGGACACG
>JAPXLT010000210.1:325-8607 GCA_033809415.1 Lentisphaeria bacterium | reverse complement strand
TCTTTGTACTATCTTCAAACTTCTTGTTTTTTCAGAAAGATTTTTCAGAAAAGAAAGCTCCAAGTCATTGGCATACAGCCCTTTTAAGGTACCGCCAATTCCTGTCTTTTTTCTCCGACTGATCCGACCGATCCGACCGATCCGACCGATCTACTTGATCCGACCGATCCGACCGATCCGACCGATCTACTTGATCCGTCCGATCCGTCCGATCCGACTGATCAGTCGGAGAAACCAATAGGCCAGATCACAAATCCGCGTGCAATCTCATCTGTCAAAGCAGCAACCCTACAAAATTTTCCGAGTTTTCCGTGCTTTCCGTGGACAAAAAATGGGTTGTGGACGTTAGCCCACGCCAAGCATGTTTGTGTGGTTCGTGGTTAAAAAATCCTTTTTGGACGCCCTTTAGGTTTGTTCCTATCAAAATCAGAAAGAATTCCGTCAATGAAGGCCAAGTTGTGGAAAGTAGTATTTATCGTTATTAGTGCAGGATTTTTTGTCATTCCGTGGCTGGTTCCTTGGACACGCGATTACGCCCCAGGAATTGCGGTGATTACAGGGATCGCCTGTTCGGTGCTCTGGGGTAATCCATTTGCCGCGCTGACCGGGAAATATACCTCTACGTTGCTGGGAGTGGCCATTGTCGGGATGGGATGCGGTATGAATCTCATCGATGTGCTTCGTGCTGGCGCGAATGGTTTTATCTATACCTTGATCGGGATTGCCGTTGGCATCGGACTTGGTGTCTGGCTCGGCAAACGTCTCGGTCTGGGGCGTGACCTTATGTATTTGATCAGCGTCGGCACTTCAATCTGTGGAGGCAGTGCCATTGCTGCTGCTGCGCCCGTGCTGAAAGCCAAGGCGCACGATGTGGCTATTGCTTCAGCCACGGTGTTTACGCTCAATGCAGTCGCACTGCTGATCTTTCCGGCGGTTGGACATGCTTTGAATTTCTCGGAGCCACAATTCGGATATTGGGCGGCATTGGCGATTCACGATACGAGTTCGGTGGTCGGCGCCTGCTTCCAATATGGTCCTGTGGCAATGGAAGTCGGCACTACAGTCAAACTGGCGCGGGCACTGTGGATTGTTCCAGTAACCTTGTTTCTATCCTGTTGCGTCGCCGGCGCTGCGGATGATGGCAAACGCAAAATCCAATTCAAAATACCATGGTTCATTCCCTGCTTCATCGCCGCCGCTGCCCTGGTGACCTGGCTGCCTGCCGTTGCCCCCGCCGGACAGTTCCTGAAAGAAGTATCCAAGTATCTGATGATCATGACACTCTTTTTGATCGGCGCAAACCTGAGCCGCGCAAAACTCCGCGAACTGGGACTCAAACCAATCCTTCACGGCGTAATTCTTTGGCTGGTGCTGGCAACCATGTGGTGTACCGCCATCGCATTGAAATGGGTGCATTGCGCCCAATAAAAGCGCCTTCCCTGGGGGATAAAGCACCAAAATTATTTTTAAATTTTAATGTGCAAAGGTTGTGCTGCAGAGGTAGAAAATTGCATATCGATTGATTTTTTGGCTTCAAAACAAATCTACTTATCAATCATTTGCTTGATATTTTGGGAATGACGGGCATATTATTGATAATTATCATTAAAAAGAAGCGTACTTATCAATGAAAAGGCGGTGGGCAATATGGAAGTCAAAAGAGATTATTATCTTCAACGTCTGATCGACTGCCAGTGGGATGGCCAAGTCAAAGTCATTACCGGCATCCGCCGTTGCGGAAAATCATTTCTGCTGCGAACCTTGTTTAAAAAGTATCTGCTCGAACACGGGGTACGGAAAGAGCAGATCATTACGCTCGAGCTTGATCTGGTTCGGCACATCCGCTACCGCAATCCGCTTGAACTTGCTCGATATGTCCGGGAACAGGTGGAAGGCAAAGCGGAAAAGTTCTATCTTTTTATTGATGAGATACAAATGTCCGAACCGGTAAAAAATCCTTATTTGCCAGGAGGCAAGAAAATAACTTTTTATGATGTGCTCAATGATTTTCGTGAGATGAAGAACCTCGATGTTTATGTAACCGGCAGCAATTCCAAAATGTTGTCCAGCGACATCATGACCGAGTTTCGCGGGCGCAGCGATGAAATCAGGGTGCATCCATTCACTTTCTCTGAATTTTATTCAGCTGTCGGCAATGACAAGCTCCAGGCATTTGACCAGTACGCATTTTATGGCGGAATGCCTCTTGTTCTCTCCAAACCAGACGATGCTGCCAAGATGGAATATCTCAAGTCCCTGTTCAGCGAAGTATATATCAAGGACATCAAAGAACGCAAAAAAATTGAATATGCCGATGAGTTGGGACAGGTTTTGGATTTGCTGTGTTCATCCGTGGGATCGATGACCAACCCCAGCAAAATATCAGCGACCATCCGCTCCAGAAAGAATGTCTCCATATCCGACAACACTTTAAAAAGCTATATCGCTCATCTGGAGGATGCTTTTCTGTTTACCGCCAGCAAACGCTATGACGTCAAGGGAAAGTCCTATTTCGACTTTCCAATGAAATACTATTGTGCGGATGTCGGATTGCGTAATGCCCGGATCGGATTCCGGCAGATGGAAATGACCCACATAATGGAGAATATCGTTTTCAATGAACTGCTGGCCAGAGGCTTTTCAGTGGATATAGGGGTTGTCTATGCCCGGGAGAAGAACCGCAGCGGCAATTCGGTCAACGTGGCAAAGGAGATCGATTTTGTTGCAACCAAGGGCAGCCGGAAATTCTATATCCAGTCGGCGTATGCTATGCCAAGCGAAGAAAAAAACGTCAACGAGTTGAAACCACTCTCGCTGACTGGCGATTCATTCCCAAAAATCGTAGTTCGAAAAGATATCAGCAAAGCATGGTACGATGACAACGGCATCCTGAATGTGGGACTGATCGAGTTTCTCCTTGACAAGTCCATCCTTAACTGATTGTTTGCAAATTTGTCTTTAAATAGACCGCGTCCAAAAAGGATTTTTTAATCACGAACCACACGAAAAGACTTGACGCGGACTGATCGCCCGCAACCCATTTTTTTGTCCACGGAAAGCACGGAAGGCGCGGAAAATTTGTGGGGTTGTTGCTTTGCCGGATGGAATGGCACGCGAATTTGTGATCTGGTCTGTTGCTTTCTCCGACAGATCGGTCGGATCAGACGGATCAAGTAGATCAGTCGGATCGGTCGGATCGGCGATGTTGGGATTAGCCCTGAAAGGCGCGACATAATCTCTGTTCATAGTCCATTGTCCATCGTCCATTGTCCATTCAGCAGTCCATTCTTGTCCATTCAGTCCATCGTGTCCATTCTCGTCCCTGTCCATCGTCCATAAAAAAATCTTTTCCAAAAAAGAAGAAGTTGGGGCAATAGTATTACGAAAATTTTATAGGGGGTGCTGCTTTGCCGGATGGGATGGCATGCAGTTTAAAAAGTAGCGCAACCGTCCCGGTTGTGATTGATGCTTGCTCGCCCACGTTCGAACGCTCCCATGTGCAAGAAGCAGGATGCAGATTCAGACAACTGAACCTCAGGTTCAAAAAAGCGTGCGTTACTTTTTCTTTATCTGATTAATAAGCAAGAGTTTAAGTGTGGCGAAAAATTATATTGTTGAAATTTGACTTGTGAAAATACAGTGGCGCCCTCTAGCCCGTAGGGCTGCACAATAATAACCCGGTGACCGAGCCCGGAGGGCGAGGGAACCGGGGGTAGGCGGCACCCCGAACCAGCGCCGGGCGGCACAAACGCCATTCCTGCCGAAAGCATTTAGCTGGGTCAAGCCCGCTTCCCCCTGCCGTGGCGCCCTTGCGGGCGCTGCGCTTCTTGGGGGAGTCCCCACCCCGGGTTGCGTTGCGCTCCGCGCTTCCTCGCCCGGGGTTATTTTTGTGTTGCGCTCCGCGCCGGCCGATTTGACATCCAGGGAAATCCATTCATGTTATTGACAACGAAATATTCAATGCAGAGTCCGCAAGACGGCACACAGCTACATCAATTGAGGTTGCGGAAAAAAGGGGGTGCGTTCAGTATGTCCGAAAAACGGCTGGACGCTACCTTCAGGGGA
Source organism: Lentisphaeria bacterium (assembly GCA_033809415.1). Classification (GTDB taxonomy): domain Bacteria; phylum Verrucomicrobiota; class Lentisphaeria; order Oligosphaerales; family Oligosphaeraceae; genus JAQVUB01. The sequence goes on along the minus strand of JAPXLT010000210.1, from coordinate 4,542 downwards.
AAGTCCGCATTTTTTTTCGTTTTTTGTCAGATCAAATGCAAACTTTGTCAGATCAAATGCAACCTCCAAGCAGCCAGTTCGGATGCCAGGTGAAAATTCATGGCAAATTAAATGCACAATGTCAGATTAAACGCACCAGTTTTCCTGGGGAAGGTGCATTTTGTCTGACAAATGTGCATTTAGTTTTTCAAGTTGCCAAAAAATCGTGGTTAAAAACCTTTTTGGATGCGGTCTAAATATGGCAGGAAAGCATTTCAAATCGGTGAGAGTTATATCAATAATCACCCAGGTTTGTTAAAATTTGTCTCTAAATAAGAGATGGTTTTTGTTGATTTTGTCTCTTTTTGTGTTATTTTATGCCTGGTAACACTGAAAGGAGTAAGAAGTAATGCTGGAGAAACTAAAAAGAATTCTGCTGGAGTTTCAGGAGCGTCCCATACGCCAGGTCATCCGGCGTGATGATCCGTTTCCTGTCCTTGAGGGGAAGGCGACGGTTATCACAGGCATGCGCCGGGTTGGGAAAACCAGTTTCTGTTTTCAGGAGATGCTGGATTTGCTGGCAGCGGGCGTGGACAAGAAACAGCTGCTGTATCTGAATTTTGAGGATGACCGCCTCTTTGGTTTCAAGCTGGAGGATTGCCAGAGCATCTTGGATGCATATTATACCCTCTATCCTGATAACCGGAGCAGGAAATGCTACTTCTTCTTTGATGAGATACAGAACGTGGACAACTGGGAGCGTTTTGTCCGGCGGCTGCTTGACACAACAAACGTTCAGGTTATTCTGACCGGTTCCTCCTCAAAATTGCTTACCTCCGAAATAGCGACTGCAATGCGTGGCCGTTCTGTCAGCAAGGAACTGCTTCCCTTTTCCTTTGCCGAATTCCTGCGCTATAAAAATGTCTTTGAACGCCTGCCCGAACATCTTTCGGATGACTCCATAGCCTATCTGCGTCACGAAATGGAGCACTATTTCATGCTTGGCGGGTTCCCGGAAATATACCGATATGAAGACATTGCGACTCGCATAGAGATTCTTCAGGAGTACAGCAATATGGTTATCCTGAAAGATGTCGTGGAACGTCACAAGGTGACTAACACAACGGCCTTGCGCTATCTTCTGACCGCCCTCTATAATGCAGACTCCCAGAAATTCAGCGTCACGAAATTCTGGAAGGTGTTGAACAAAGGGATGCAGGTGTCATGTTCGAAGAATGATCTCTTTGCCTTTATGGATTACCTTGAGGAAGCATATATCCTGTTCCGGACAGAATTGCATGCCCCTTCCGAAAAAGCGAAAATGGTCAATCCTGACAAGGTCTATATGATTGACGTTGGTTTGGTGAAAGCGATGCTTGAAGATCCCATGACGAACAAAGGATGGCTGCTGGAAAATCTGGTTTACCTCCATTTGCGAAGACGAAAATGTGAAGTCGCATACTACAATACTGTGGACAACAAAGAAGTGGATTTTTATGTTTACGACAAATTAAACCGCAGGAAAATTCTGATACAGGTAACGTGGAGCTTGAATGATCCTCAAACATCCAAACGGGAAATTACTCCACTACTTCAGGCAGGGAAGGAGCTTGGAATAGATAAACTCTATATTGTCACTTGGAATGAAGAGAAGATGCTTGACGGGGACATCAACGTCATTCCAATATGGAAATTTCTCATAGACGCCTGGTAACCACCACAAGTCTATCGTAGCAAGATATTTTTGCTCTGGATGTATTCCATTCAATACAGAAATAATGGGAAAAATACGTAGTTTGGGAAACCAATCTCCAAGTCATTGACACACAATTACTTTTCGAAATATCTGAATGATTGTAGTGCCTTTACAAGGTACTGTCTTTGGTGGGTTTCTCACCCCAAGCTAAGTTGCGGGGTTAAGCATATTTAAGCGCTTACGGCGCAAAGTATTAAGTTGATCCGTCCGATCCGTCCGATCCGGGCACCCTGCACCCTGCACCCTGCCTATTGTACATGGGAATGTTCGAGCGTGGGTGGGCAAACATCAATCACAACCGGGACGGTTGCGCCACTTTTTAAACCGCGCGCCATTCCTCCCGTCGAAGCAGCGACCCCTACAAATTTTTCCGCGCTTTCCGTGCTTTCCGTGGACAAACAGTTCCGAGTCGGCGGAATTGATTGATTTTTTGGCTTCAAAACAAATCTACTTATCAATCATTCGCTTGATATTCTGGGAATGACGGGCATCATATTATTGATAATTATCATTAAAAAGAAGCGTACCTATCAATGAAAAGGCGGCGGGCAATATGGAAGTCAAAAGAGATTATTATCTTCAACGTATGAGATGGTTTTTATTGATTTTGTCTCTTTAAACGTTCAGGTTATTCTGACCGGTTTTTCATCAAAATTGCTTGCCTCCGAAATAGCGACTGCAATACGTGACGCATTACACAAAAATTTGGATTTGGGAGTTTTTAGATTCTTGCACTTGATTTTTCAGCTAATAGAAATATCTTTCGGCTAATGTCGCTGTCAGTCAATTCGTACATGCCTAGAAACTGTCCTTTCAATGCAACTGGCACTCATTTCGGTTTCAAAGCAGTTCCATTACTGGGCAAGCACTGCAAGTCGATTTTCAAGCATTTTACCAAGGAGGCGGAAGCGATCATGAAACGATCTGTGGCAGGAGTGTGTCTTTTGCTCGTCGTCCTGGCATGTTCAGCGTGCCGGACAATCCCTACCCATGATGTCGGCAAGATCGGCGTGGAGGATGCCATGCGTCTTTACATGACCAATCCCACTGTGGCCGAGTGGCTCAGCAAGACTCGGGCTACACCGGTTTTTCTTGGGCAGAACACATGGAAGATCATCCTGCATGACGGTGTGGTGTTCTATACTGAATACAGCAACGACAAGGGCATCCTATACGTCAACCAGATTCAAGCCACCTCTGATGATCCGCAGACCGCAGAATGCATCAAGCAGCTGAATCAGGAGATTGAAGCGCTGTTTCGCAACAAATGACGTCCTGGCTTTTCATGGGAATAGGGCTTCTGTTAACGAATAGTCACGAAAGCAGAAATGTTTGAAGCCATGTCGCTGGAAGATGTTCTGATTATCATCGTCTTGATTGTACCGCCACTTATATTGTGGCGGAATAAGCGTGCATGTGAAAAGTATCCTGCAACCATCGTGCTACGTTCCGTGCCGCTGGGATGCCTGGCTATGCTTCTTATTCCTGCCATTATCGGTTCGATATTGTATTTCATTTTTAACAGGCTTGAGAAAAATCCCCCCTGTTCCCCGTTTGTAATGGGTGCAATAACGCATTTGCCAGGTGTTGTGGCAGGCGTGGCAATTATTGTGTATGTGTCCGCAAGGCTGGCCAAAGGTCGTCAGAAAAAGCCGTCAGGGTGTTTGTATCCTGCCATTTTTACGGTATTTCTTGTCATTGCCATGTTTATTTCATTCTGCTGCACTGTCATGAGCTGGGGCAAGGAGGGAAAAGGTTCCAAAGCATGGACCGCCATTTATCTTCCCAATATCAAGGATATGCACATCGCGTTTGAACAGCGTCATTCCCATCCTTTTCTTGCCGAATACGATTACCGTATACGTTTGCGGCAAGGAAAGGAAAACAACTATTTCTATATGTGGCCAAATACTGGTGGACGCACACATATCAATGTCTACAGGCTTGAAGACAACAGGATGCTTTTAAAGGACAAGGATGCGGAATATGTTATTGACGCAGATAAAAGGCAAGTCTTTATCTTGGACGTCAACAGCGAAGGCGGAACAATATATGCCGCAGCACTTACAGACAAACCATTTTTTTCCATGGGAGGAACCCAGGATAGCTTTTTCTTGACTTTGGATGATGGCAGCAAAGTGGAAGGCATGCCTTATGAAATCGATTTGGAAAAGCGCGAATACATTGGCTGCATCATGGATAACACTTTCTTGTCAGCCGCAGAGCAACAGGAAGAGAACGAACACCCGTGATACCGCAGGTATTCGCTCCATGATGAAGCTAAATAGACCCCGTCCCAAAAGGATTTTTTAACCACGAACCACACGAAAAGACTTAGCGCGGACTGATCGCCCGCAACCCACACGGACTTTACACGGACGGGACACGGACGGGACACGGACGACAGATCGGACGGATCGCCATGTGCCAAGGTCGGCTTTACTTTTTCAGTCGGAGGCGATATGGAGCGCCGGCGGCTCGC
>JAPXLT010000210.1:0-315 GCA_033809415.1 Lentisphaeria bacterium | reverse complement strand
TCGCCGGCATGAAGCCGGCTTCCCTCTTCCATCACCGAAAACTCAAAAAGTTCAAAAATTTTCTCAAAAATGAGAAAGACCCTAAAAGCCAGTAACTTGCGCATCGTTTTTTTGAAAATCTTTTACAAAAAAGAAGAAATCGAGTGATAGTAGTACGAAAATTTTTATAGGGGTTGTTGCTTTGCCGGATGGGATGGCATGGGGGTAAAAAGTGGCGCGACCGTCCCGGTTGTGATTGATGCTTGCCCCCCACGTTTGAACGCTCTTATTTGCAAGAGGCAGGATGTAGATCGGTCGGATCCGACCGATCTGCTG
>JAPXLT010000209.1:0-8617 GCA_033809415.1 Lentisphaeria bacterium | reverse complement strand
GCTATAGAGAGACGAGTGAGAGTTACACCGTCGTTGGCTTTTAAGGTCCCCTATGGCGCCTACAACCCATTTTTGTCCACGGAAACACGAAAATCCACGAAAATTTTTATAGGGTTGCTGCTTTGGATAATACAGACGAGACACGGGCGAAAAGCTTCTCGTCCATGCCATTTTGTCCATTCTTGTCTATCATGTCCATTTTGTCCATTCTTGTCCCTGTCCCTTGTCCATAAAAAAGGAGTTTTATTGATGCAACACTGTTTGACGACATTTTGTTTACTGTTATGCCTTTCCTGCCCATTGCTGGCCCAGATTCGCACCTTATCGTTTTATGTGGTGCGTCCGACAGTTTCTGCGCCGGTTCTGGATGGTCGGCTCGATGATGAAGCTTGGCAGAATGTGCCGGTCCATAATGCGTATTACGAATATGCCAAACCGGACCCCGGCCCCGGGAAGCTGAAGACGAGCTTCATGATGACCTATGATGAACGCGGCCTGTATGTGGGCATTGTCAATTACGAAGAGCAAATGGATAAAATCCGGCAAAATGTCCATGCCCAGGATGATCCACGCCTCTGGACCGATGATTGCGCTGAACTTTATTTCGACCCGGAGGCTACTGCGACCGGATTCACCAAGTTCACGGTTAACAGCCTCGGCGTCAAAGCAGACATGCGCAAGCTGGATATGGCAGTGTTCCTGGACGACTGGAGCGGATCAGGCTGGCAGGTGAATACCAGCTTGAACGAAAAAGACTGGAAAATCGAGGCGTTCTTCCCCTGGGAGGACTTGAACCGAAAGCCGGCTGTCGGCGAATTATGGATGTTTGTGCATACCCGCTATGGCTGGGTCAATGGCTTTGTCGGGGTGAGTTCCTCGTCCGGCGGCGGCTATCTGGCGCCCGACAGATTCGGCTACCTGTATTTCGCCGGAAAGGATGAAGTTTTGAACAGCCAGCATATTGCCGAGATATTGACGTCACATACCTATGCGCCATGGCTGCTGGCTCTCGGCTCGGACCTGATCAGCAATTTGGGCGGGCGCACACAGATCAGCGGCCTGGACTGGGAAGTGCGCCAGGCACGAGCCAATTTCAACCGGACATTGCTCGAGGTCAAGCTTCTGCAACCTGACGCAAAGACGCAGGCCGAACTCCAGACAATCGAGGCAAAAAGCGCGGAATATCAGGCAGCCGACCTAAGCACTTGGCTGGGGCTGCAAGACTTGTCCGGACAACTGACAGACATGAAGTGGAAACGCCTGCTGGAAGCCAATTTCAAATAAGGCGCTGGCGGAAATTTTTATTGAAATTCAGAGAAATCATTTATCCAGGAGAAAGCGATGAAACACAGAATTACCGGTTTGCTGCTGCTTATATTCACTGCCCTCTGTTTGCAGGCTCGCCATGATGGCAGTTATATGCTTAAAGTCAATGACTTTGTGATCAATCCTGTATTGGATTGGGGGCAGGGCGTCCAGGCACCGCTGAAGGTCTTGTTTGCAACCACGCGGTTTGGTGCCCGTGACGTCGTCGAGTTGTCCCTGCGCATGCCGCTCGAACGTGAAGTATTCATCAGCCAGGCACCGCGAAGGATCAGCAACAATAGCTCGTATGAGGCGGCGTTGACCGGCATGACCCAGTATGAAAGGGAAGCCGAGCTGCGCGATCTTGCGCAGAAACGCTATCAGGTGATCGTTCTGGGTGGCATAGCGTTGACTGCCATGCCTTATGATGTGCAATGCCAACTTCTCCAGCAGGTGCGCGAAGGTGCCGGGCTGATCTGCATTAATGAAATGCCACCCTACAAGAAGCTGCTAAGCAATAAAGTCCCGCGCCCGGACTTTGCCGAAGAAGCGGTTTTGCCCCCTGGAATTGCGCCCAAAAGCGTGCAGACCTGCCAGTTCGGCGAGGGGCGGGTCATGCTGTTCAAGGTAAACTCCTGGCATTATTTCCTGCCGCAATATGAGTTTGATTCGACTTGGTGCGCAAATTACGAGAACGCTCATTTGTTTATGATCCAGGCCTTGCGCTGGGCAGCTGGGACTACAGCGACGGCCATGCGCAGCAAAGAGCTTGTTCCGGGCGCCGACTTTGTGCTTCAGGAGCCCCTGCCCGGCGTGGCGGTGCGCTGTCGTTTGCGCAATGAATACAATCAGATACTGGCGGAAATCCCCCTGAAGGATGGAAAAGGAAAAATGCCCCGCCTGCCGAACGGAACCTTTTATGCCGATTTCCTGGCGGCGGACGGCAAGGTTTCGAGCCAGCGCTTCTCGCTGCAATCAGCACTGGGCGACGTGCAGCTCGAGACGCCGGAGGGTGACAGCTACGAAGGCAAAAAGGTCATTCCGGTGAAGATCAGCTGGGACAAAGCACTGCCTGGACCGCTGGGGCTGGTTGTCGAGTTGATTGGCCTGCCGCGTCTGCAAGTCTGGCATCGGCAGGAGTTTCCGGTGGGCAGCCTTGCTGCCGGCAGCAAGAATTGGCAGTTTAATATCGAGAACTTCCGGGTGCCTACGGCAGCTGCGGAGCTGTCGCTTCAATGGTTTGATGCCGAAGGGGGGATTGTAGCGCAAACCCGTCAAATTCTGTTTTTCCCGAATCGCGAACTGCCTGATTATTTCCAGCTGGGCTGGGATGTCCCGAAGAATCCCTTGTATTCCCGGCAACTGGTGGAACGATACGGCTATACATTTGGCTTGACGCATCCGCAACCGACAGGCAATCGCAATGTCAACCTGCTGAACAGTCGTTTTGTCCCATATTTGACGCGCATTATTCTTTCTCGCGGACCGAACGGTGAAGTCACGCAGCGCATGCTGCATCAGCTCAGTTCGAAGGAAATTCAGGAGGCATACAAGGCATTGGGTGCGGATCAGAGCTTTGCACGTCCGGAAGTGCGCGATTTGATTGTCAAACAGGTTGCCTGGCGTATGCAGGACCTGCCCAAATACGGACCGCCGCTCTATTCGCTGGGTGACGAAAATGGCAATAGTATCAGCAGCGGTTACGGCGAATCGGATTTGCCGGCTTTCCGCCAGTTCATCGAGAAGAAATACAAGGACATCGCGATTCTTAACCGGGAGTGGAAGAGCCAATACGCGAGCTTTGCCGAAGTGCCTCACCTGCAACTGGCAGACGCCTTGGCCGCCGGAAAGCCGGCGGCTTGGAACGATCATCATGAATACATGGAGCGCATGTATGCGGACATTCATCATCTGTATGCACAGGAAATCCGCAAGCTGGACCCGCTGGCCAAAGTCGGTCTCGAGGGTACTTTCGGCGGCGATAATTTTGAGCAGATGATGGATGGCCTGGACTGGTGGGGACCCTATAGCAACCTAGTCGAGGACGAAGTGCTGCGCAGCCTCTATCCGAATGTCCCCCGGTTTTTGTGGGCCGGTTATCATAATGAACGAGGTCCGGACAAGTTCCCGCGCTTGACCGGCTTTTTGCTGAAAGGCAGCGTCAATGGGAACGGCTGGTTTTCAACCAATGCTCAGGATGTGCACAGTTTCGTCTCCGTCGATTACAGCCCTTCGTTCCCGGAGCACTTTATGGCAGAGTTGCAGCGCCTGCGTTTTGGTTTGGCGCAATTGCTGGTGAACAATCCCCTGAAGGAGTCCGGCCTGCTGGTGTATTGGAGCCATCTCTCGCGTCGGGCGACCAAGGTTGATGGGCGTTGCGTCACCCCTGAGTCCGGCATGGGGCCTTTGCTGCGTTTCTGCTACCGTACCGGTTTGAGCCTGGAATTTGTCAGCTCCCGCTGCCTGGATCGTCTCGAGAGGGGGAAGGTTTTGATGTTGCTGGGTGCCAGCTGTCTCAACCCACAGGAAACGGCGGCGATTCTGTCTTTCGTGGAAAAAGGCGGCACGGTTATTGCGGATATCAATCCGGCAGTCCTCAATCGATATATGAATCCGGTTCAGGAGAATCCCTTGCAGGCCTTGTTTGGCAACCTGATTCTGAATGAGGCTTGTCCGGCATTGGCGATCAAGGAACTTGCCGTGACCTTGCCTGACGGCAGTGTCTTCAAGGCTGACAAGGCGCTGCAAAATCCGGCCTTGCCCTGTTTCAACACTAAGAAATATGGGCGTGGTCAGGCGATCCTGCTGAATTTCAACTTTGCCATCGTTGAAAGCAGCGCGGACCCGAGCTTCACGCTGACAGCTTTCCTCGAAAAATTGTTTGCTGCACATGGCGTAAGCAGTTCATTCACGCCGGATGCGGATACGGTTTTCCGGGTTCGCCAGGGGCAGGACTTTGATCTGCTCGGCTTCCGCAGCACGGATGGTGACATCAATGCCGGCAAGGTCATGCGTATCGCGCTTCCTGAAAAGCGCTTCATCTACGAATGCGGACGCGGGTTCCTGGGCAGACAGGCGCAGATTGAAGTGAAGCAGGGTGGCCAATCCCTGTATTTGTTCAGCAGTTTTGCGAAAAAACAGGATGCGCCCGCCGTGAAAATACCGAAAAAGATCACTCGAGGCACGATATTGACCCTGGACTTCAGCAAGCTTCCCAAGGGACGCGTCCTGTGCCTGAAGATCACCGCGCCAGACGGCGAGGATATGCTCGAACGTGCCCTGGTCGTGGACACTGCCCGGAAACCACAGGCGGAACTCCAGTTTGCCTGGAATGACCTGCCGGGCAAGTATCAGATGCTGCTCGAGGATGTCACCACCGGCCTGAACAGTGCCTATTCCCTCGAATTGGAATAGGGTGCAGGGTGCAGGGCAATACTCGTTACTTAAGATTTTTTAACCACGAAATACACGAAAAGCCACGAAATTTTTTATAGGGGTTGCTGCTTTGACGGAAGGAATAGCACGCGAATTTGTGATCTGGCCTATTGTTTTCTCCGACTGATCGGACTGATCGGTCGGATCGGTCGGATCGGTCGGATCGGTCGGATCGGTCGGATCGGTCGGATCGGTCGGATCAGTCGGATCAGTCGGATCGGTCGGATCGACGATGCTGGAATTAGCCCTGAAGGGGCGTGACATACCAGCCCAGGGCAACGCCCTGGGTCAGGGATCACACCATCGGCAAAGCCCTGTAAGGGCGCGACATAATCCCTGTCCAAAATTCTTGTGTGCCAAGATCGGCTTTACGGAGTTGATTCGTCTGTGTGGTTATAAGGCGTTAAGTTAAGAGTATTGGGGTGCAGGGGGGCGGGCGTTCTTCTTCTGTCCACACCGTCCACACCGTCCACACCGTCCACACCGTCCACACCGTCCACACCGTCCACACAGTCCACAAAGGAATCGAAAGATGTCTTGGAAAACCGTGATTCTGTTATTGGCGTGCTTGCCCACAGTGCTCCTGCGCGCCCAGCTTTTGGTCGAGGAGAAAGAGGTCGAGCGTGACGGCAAAAAGGTGCTGCAAGTTGAGCGTGAATACCGTTTTAAGGAGTCCACGCTGCGGTATCGCTATCATCTCGAACCCGGTCAAACGACCTTGCTGAAGGGGAAATGGGGCGATTACTTTTTCGGACTGAGCCACGGCGTCGTCAATAATGGCAGCTGGTGCACCTGGAATTTCCTGCAAGTCGATCAAGTAGTGAAGGGGCGGCGGACAAACCTGCTCAATCAAACACCAGTCATAAAGACCGGCATGAGCCGGTTTTCCGGGGGGTGGCTGGCCGAGTTTGTCTGGTCAGGTGATGTTTCCTTCCGTCTAGTCCAGTATGAGGCGATGCCGGAATGGTTTTTCGGGCGAGTACAGCTGCCCGAGGGAAGCACCGATCTCGAGGTCGTCCTCAATGCTTGGCCTGGCGGGACACACTGGGAAAGCCCCGGGCGTGAAAGACGCCTGGCACTGCCGGGAGAAGACTTTCTTCTAAGCGATAAGCAGCAGAATATTCCCGTTATAGGAGGAAAGGGCAATGCACTCGCACTCTATAATCGGAATTATTCCGAAAAAAATGGCAATTTCCTGGTTTTCGAGGGAACTCAGGTTGCCGCTTTGACGGCCAAAACCGGCGGCAACAACATGGTGCAGTTGAGATTTACCCCGCTCGAGGGCAAGCAGCATGTCACTTTTGCCCTGGGGTACTTCCGGAATGCCGATCCAGGAGAGACGGTCGCCCGGTTCCTAGGCGAACAATCACCGAATATCATTGACATGATGCAGAAAGTCGAATGGAACCCCGCTTTTGACACCTCCGAATTCCGGAGAGACTGGCAGCGCTGCGGCAAGTTGCTGGTGATTTTACAGCAAAGCAAGGTTGCAGCACTCGAGGAACTGGGCGAAAATGCCGGCAGACAGCTCGATGAATTGCAGCAACGATTTACTGCCGGAGAAGCCGCCAATGACCCAGGACAGTGCAGCACAGCTTGGCAGGAACTCGAAGAACTGCGCCTGAAATTGGGAAAAGCCTGGCTGGATACCCTGAAATAAATTTTCGTGCCTTTTCGTGTGGTTCGTTGTTAAAAAATCAGAGGCTATTACATTATTTGTATCACCATTTTCAGGAAGGGATTGATGTCAGCTATTGGAGTCACGGTTTTAGGCAGCGGTAGCAGGGGCAATGCCATCGTTGTGCATAATGCCCAAGCAGGGCTGCTGATTGATGCCGGCATGAGTCTTCGGGAAATCCGCCGCAGGCTGGCTATTGTAGGTCTGGCGGAGAACCTGATCAAAGCCATTCTGATAACGCATGAACACAGCGATCATGTCGCCGGATTGCGAGTCTGTGCCGACCATCTTCAGGTGCCGGTCTATGCCAGTCGGCTCTGTGCAGACAAGCTGCGTCATCAGGATGACAGAATGTGTCCGACGGTGCTGTTTACTCCCGGCGGCAGCTTTCCGGTCTGCGGCTTCAATGTCCTTCCGTTTGCAGTGCAGCACGATGCCGTCGAGCCGGTCGGCTACGTTATTTCCACTGCCTCCCGGAAAGTGGGAATCGCGCTGGATTTGGGGCGTTCCGGGCAGATGACCGAGTTTCAGTTGCGTTCCTGCGATATTCTGGCCATCGAGAGCAACCATGACTTGAATATGCTGGCAGCCTCGAAACGCCCCTGGCATCTGAAGCAGCGCATTCTAGGTCCCCAGGGTCATCTCAGCAATCAGCAAAGCCAGGAACTGCTTGGCAAAACCCTTTCCAGCAATACGCGCAACGTCATTCTGGTGCATATCAGCCAGGAATGCAATACTGTCGAGCTGGCGGAAAGTTCCGCACGGAGAAAGCTCGATGAACTTGGTCGCCGTGATGTCAATCTGCAAGCCGCAAAGCAGGGGGAACCCTTGCCTACGGTCTGGGCGTAATGACGACAACAACACATTTTTAACAACGAAAAAACACGAAAAGGCACGAAATGTTTTATAGGGTTGTTTCTTTGACGGATGAGCCTGCTTTGGCAAATCTTATTCCTCGTCCATCCATGAGAATCGTTTGCATTTTATTTCTATTTTTCGCTGCTCTTTGCCAATGCTTCGGCCAGAACGCGATCGGCAGCCTTTTCCAGGCGGCAAAGCAGCTCGAAGTTCGCCCGATGCTCGAGAAGCCAACCTGGGCGGAACCGGAAACTGCCCCGCTTTTTACGGTTGCCTGGCTCAGCGATTTGCATATCACGGATGCCGCCAGTGAAAAACTGGTTCGTGCGGCATGCCAGCTGATACGCGAACAACTGAAACCCGACTTGACTTTCATTACCGGCGATAATTGCGGTCTGCCGGGAAACCGGCTGCAAGAGCATCCCGAAAAATCCCTGGGGTGGCGCCGACATCTCTGGCTGAAGAATTTTTTGCAGGAAGAGCTTCCCGGGGGATATGTTCTGATACCCGGTGACAACTGGCCCTGGGACTTCGAAAAGGTCTTCGGGGCGGAAAAGCGCAGCTTCACAATGGCCGGCTTTCAGTTTATCTTCCTCACGCCGGATCAGCAGGCTGTCGGAAAAGAAGGATGTCTGATTTTTGCGGAGGACACGTTGGCCTGGTTCGAAGAACAGGTAAAAGCGAACCAGGATAAACCGACTCTGCTTTTGATGCATGAGCCAATCAGACCGCCTTGTTTCCTCGATGCCCCAAAAATCCGTTCGGTGGCGGATGCCAATGCGCAAATCCTCGGAGTGCTCGGCGGGCATATCCATCTTGATCTGGAATTCACCTCGAAGCATTGGAAACAATGGTGCTGCCCGGCCATAGGAAGAAGCCATAATCCGGCTTTCAAACTACTCGCATTCCATCGTGACCAAATCCTGATGACCAGCTATGAATGGGATGCCGATAAAGGCGTCTTTGCCCAGGCGCAGAAATGGCAACGGATCGAAGTGCCGGAAAAATACCGCGAAAAACTGCCCAAGCACCGTCCGGGAACTGGTTTTGCGATAGAAAACCTTCAGGAAATGCCTCCCCGTCCCCGGCAGAAAAATTCGCAGCTGGCAGGGCGCTTTTCGGAGCTTTCCAATCTCAATATGAATTTTATACTGGAAGCTACCTTTGGCACTATGTTGAAATAGGGTGCAGGGTGCAGGGTGCAGGGGGCAGGTTTTTAACCACGAACCACACGAAAAGCCTTGGCGCGGACTGATCGCCCGCAACCCACACGGACTTTACACGGACGGGACACGGACTTTACACGGACGACAGATCGGACGGCTCGCCATGTGCCAAGGT
>JAPXLT010000208.1:0-8663 GCA_033809415.1 Lentisphaeria bacterium | reverse complement strand
ATGGCTGCATAAATATCATGAACATTTTCACACGACGGTGATCGGCGTCTTCACACCCTCCTGGCCGGAAAACGACGCCGAGGTAGTGACGCCGGAGATTCTGACCGCACTAATCCAGGAAGCACCCAGCAAAATGGAAGAGGTGGCCAAACGCCTGTTCAGGCGCTTGCAGTGGGCTAATCGTGAAATCAAACGTCTGGAAAAACAAAAAGGCCCAAAAGGAACTTTCGATAGCAAGGAAGACCAAGCGCACTGGCATCGCTGCGACAATCTGATCAAAAAATTCAAAGGGATAGGCAGCCCCAAGAAAGGACGCTCCAAAGAGCTAAGCGACGACATTTCCACCTACGGCGTTCTGGCTTCAGAAGGCTTCCTGCCGGGATACGGCCTGGACACGGGAAGCATCTGCGCCAGCGGGGAAATGCCATACAGCGCCGGTGGCAATTCCATTTATCTGCCCAGGCCGACGGCGATGGCATTGCGCGAGTATGTGCCAGGCAACCTGCTGTATGCCAATGGCCAGAAATTCGTACCGCGCCAATACTTGCTTGCAACCGGCGAGGAGATTCAGGAAAGACCAACCGTTGCCGTGGATACGAACAAGGAGGCCATCCAGGAATTGCCTGCTGGTTCCCCGCCACCATCCGGAGATATGGCGCTCTTACAGGCTATTTACATCTGCGACGTGGAATTGGCGCATGGGCAATTGATTTCCGACGACGAGGAAAACCGCTTCCAGATGCCGGTTATGCACTATGCGATTGAAAAAAACAAACACAACGGTGGCATGATGTATTCCTGGGGGACGGCGACGTTGCAATGGCGGAAGAATGTCCACTTCCGCATGTTCAATGTCGGGACACCGGGGGCGACGGATGACCAATTCGGCTATTTGATCTGCCAGATTTGTGGTCATAGCATTTCACCCCTTAGTAGCACAAAGGCCATAGAGGCATTTATTAAAGGACACGAGGAGCGTTGCGGGACAAGGCCGCAATACGTCGGCTTCTACGCTGACGTGATGGTGGATTGCTTGAAGCTGGCTGATTGCGCTGACCGGACGGTCGCCTACAGCCTGATGGAGGCACTGCGCCTTGGTGCCGCTCATGTGCTGGACATGCATCTGGATGACTTGCAAGTTATGGTCATCGGACACTACGACAGCGACGCCGTTGACGCCTATCTCTGGGACCCCATGCCCGGAGGCTCGGGGCTGCTGAATCAAATCATCGAGAATCCAGATCGCATCTGCGAAACTGCGCTCGAACTCCTGGACGGTTGCAGTGCCAGCTGCGAAAAATCTTGCGTGAATTGCCTGCAAAATTTCCGCAATGCGTTCTACCATCGTTATCTGGATCGTCATAGCGCCATGGCCTTATTGCGTGAACGCATGGGAACCTTACGGGAAATCCAAATCATCCCAGCCACTACCCATACCTCGGAGGGGACAACGCCCGATAATGCCAAGCCCACCAATAATGCTGAACAGCGGCTCAAGTTTCTCATGGAAAAAGCCGGCTTGTTCGAGGGTGAGTGGCAACACCAAATTCACTTCAAGACAAAGATCGAAAGCTTGGGCTTTGGCAGCACAACCCCGGATGTCTTTTTTGCCCCCGATGAGGATGATGATGAATACTATCGCGGTTGCTGTGTTTACTTGGATGGTATGAGCGCCGGAATACACGGTAATCCGGAAACACAAGCCAAAGACAAGGCCATCCGCGAAAAACTACGCTCGGAGGGATACCAGGTGGTGGAAATAACTGTCCATGACCTGGGTGACAAAGAGGCTATGCGTACGCATTTCGGCAGAATCGCCCGATACGTCGATGGCAAGGACTTCTCCAGGAAAGTCAAGAACGATCCGACATGGTTTCAATAGTGTGATGACAAGACCGATTTTATGCAGTTGCTGATGCTGCAAAAGTGGAGACAAGCTTTCGTACTCCCAAGATAATGCGTCAGTAAAGCTGGGTGACATTTTTTTACAACGAAAGACACTAATGGACACGAAAAAATTTCATGGCGAGCACAACACATTCGCGCAGAAAAAGCCACT
The DNA here is from genome assembly GCA_033809415.1 of Lentisphaeria bacterium. Taxonomy (GTDB): domain Bacteria; phylum Verrucomicrobiota; class Lentisphaeria; order Oligosphaerales; family Oligosphaeraceae; genus JAQVUB01. The sequence continues at coordinate 6,604 of JAPXLT010000208.1, read as the reverse complement.
TCCATGAAATTTTTTCGTACTACTATCACCCAGAATCTTGTTTTTTGTGAAAGATTTTCTGAAGAGAAAGCTCCAAGTCATTGGCACACAATCGTTTGTACGATTGATCCGAATGATTGTAGTGCCTTTACAAGGCACTGTCTTTGGGGGATTCTCCACCCCAGGCTAAAGCCTGGGGTTAAGCATAGTTAAACGCCTACGGCGTAATGCGTTATGCCGGAAGGAGACTTATCGACCAATCTGCATCCTGCATCTTGCGCATGAGAGCGTTCAAGCGTGGAAGGGCAAACAGCAATCACAACCGGGACGGTTGCGCCACCTTTTAAACCGCATGCCATGCCATGCCATCCGTCTGAGCAGCAACCCTACAAGTTTTCCGCGCTTTCCGTGCTTTCCGTGGACAAAAAAATGGGTTGTGGGCGTTAGCCCACCCCATGTCCTTTCGGGCATTTCGTTGTTCAAAAAGAATTCCTTGCTTACCCAGGTTCACTGGTGCCTTACGTATTTTTATCATAAAAATTGTTTGTTTTTCTGGAAAAACCAATTTCTTGTCCCTTATATGCTATAGGACGGAGAAAAATAGTTCGGAAGAATTTTGAAAAGGGAACGATTGGTTGGAGAACGCAACAAACCAACTGGCAAATTTACAGTCAAGTCCATTCGTCAAGCCAATAACTACTAAAAAGTTTTGTGTCTTTTCGGGTCTGCCGATATTATGGAGTCTGAAGAAAGAAGAAAAGGAGTAAAAAAGATGCCGACCGAGAAATTTTGGGAAACGAAACTGGCTGCATTGTTGCATGATCCGCCTGATAAATGCCTGAAGATTGCGGAACACGAGGAGACTGCCAGGCCCTTTCAGCCAGGCGCCGGGTTATTCAAAGGGGATATAAACCAGGGGGAAAGCTATGATGTTGAAGCGGTCAGTGCCGCAGACCGCTTTACGGCTTCCGCAGACTGTTTTGCTTTTCCAAAAGGCAAATGCGCCACGATTTTTCAAAAGATGGAAACAGGGGAGTTTATTCATCCGCTGTCCTCCGCGCGTTACGAGCTTCCGGTGAAAGAACTTCTGGATCAATCGGGGGATGTGCACGGGATTCTGCAGAGTGCGATTAACGGAATTGAAACGGATGATCCAAAGAAGGCTCTGTTTTTATACTGGCGGCGCTGGATGGAAAATGCAATAACTTCCGGCAAGGAAAATGCCCGGATGATCGCTTTGTTTCCCGCAGACAGCCGCATACCCGATCACAGCATCTGGGTTCATAATGCAATTGCTTCCGCGCTGGCCGGTTGCGCCGATGGCGGAAAATTGCGCCCGGCACTGCTGCTGTTTCAATTGGGCGGAGTGCAGGAGTTCATTGCCCAGGCTCGCAGTACCCGGGACCTCTGGAGCGGCTCATATTTGCTCTCCTGGCTGATGGCACACGCGATGAAAGCAGTGTCCGATGAAGTCGGCCCGGACGCTGTCGTCTTCCCCAACCTGCGTGGAAATGGCATCTTTGACGTCCTGCATCGCGATTCCATGTATGCAACGATGTTCATAAGCCCGGACGGACGCCGAGAAAGCCTCTGGCAAAGAATGGTGGCTGAAAAAAACAGCATGACTAGCCAGTCCGGCGGCGAGCAAGCCAGTCCGGCGACGCAGTGGCTGACTACGCCGACGCTCCCCAACCGTTTTCTGGCCGTGGTTCCGGCTGACTGCGCCGAGAGTCTGGCTCAGGCAGCAGCAAATGCCTTGAAACAGGAATTAGTGACAATCGGCAATGCCGTCTGGAAATGGATAGCCAAGGAGGCCGCCCAATTCGGCAGGCCTGGCGTGGAAAATTGGAAGCAGCGCTGGGATGCGCAGATACAGGCTTTCCCGCAAATCAGCTGGGCTGTGCAACCTTGGCTGGAACGCGAAGAATGCCTGCGGGAGCTGGAAAGACTTCCCATCAACCGGAGGGGAAAAGACTCCCTACTGGAAAACTTGCAGAATACCTTGCGCCTGGCGGAAGAATGGTTGCCTGAAGATGAAAGGGATGCGCGGTACTATACCGACCAAAACACGAAGACACGCCTGAAAAACTCCGGCATCTTCTGGTCAGCGCATTACGCCTTGGTAGATGCCCGCTTGGCCGCACGGCGCAACACGCGTGATTTCCAAGCTTGGGAAAATCCCTGGCCGGAAGCCAGTGTCAAGGACTCCCTGTCCGGAAAAGAAGAAATTATCGGTGATGAGGAATTCTGGAAGAGGCTGGTCGAGAAATATGGCAAGCAGAGTGACGGGGACTCCAATGCTGATGTGCCCTCCGGCCAGGACATGCTATTTACCGCCCAGGAACACAAATATGGTGCCATGAATCTGATCAAGCGTCTGTGGTGCCGTGAGTACCTCCGCGACCGCCTGAGACTGGATACCAAGGAATTTTACCGGGGCATGGGCTTTGATTCCGTCCAGGACGTCGCCAAGCGCAACAAGGCTCCTAGTCCCTATGTCGCTGTCCTGTCTATGGATGGTGATGAAATGGGCAAATGGGTCTCCGGGGAGAAAACACCGCGCTTTCTCGACCAGCTGTCGGTGCCTGCCCGACAAGTTCTCGAGCAGATTTTGACGGCGCACGGCTGCCCGGCCCTGCGTCGTCTGCTGTCGCCATCGTATCACTTGCAATTCAGCGAAGCACTGGCCAATTTCGCCACCTGGCTGGCTCGTCCGATAGTCGAAGCCTTTGGTGGACAGCTGATCTATGCCGGCGGTGACGATGTGCTGGCAATGCTGCCGGCCGACCGGGCGATCGGCTGCGCCCGGGCACTGCGGGCGGTCTTTCGAGGCGAGGCACCCGAGCAGATAAGCTCCATGAAATTAAATATCGATTCGCCAGGCTTTGTCACCGCTGGACTCGGCTATCCGCTGATCGTGCCGGGCGAGAAGGCCGATGTCTCGGTCGGACTGGTCATCGGCCATGAAATGGCACCGTTGCAGATGCTGGTCAAAGAGGCGCAAGCAGCCGAACGCCGGGCAAAACAGGAATATGGCCGCGGCGCCATCGCCTTTTCGCTGTACAAGCGCTCCGGCGAAATCATCCAGTGGGGCTGCAAATGGGACAGCGCTGCCCTGCCGCTGATGGAAACACTGGATCACCTCAGCCCATCGCCAAAGTCGGACAAGCATACGCCAACTGGCCAGGTGCCAGAGGTTCAAAACGAAAGCAATGACGCTGCCAATGCGCGGAAGTGGGAGCTGTCTGAGGGCTTCCCGCATGCTTTGTCGGCACTGCTGCAGCCGTATCAGCTACACCGGGCTCTGACCATTGACATAGAGAACATGCGCGCCATCATCCAGCGCGAGGTCGATCACGTCATATCACGGCAAGGCAAATCCTTGCTCGAGGCCGCCAAAAAAGATGCGGAAGCCAAGCAGCAATTGGAAAGCTTGCAGAAAGGGATAGCGACTTGGCTGCAAGAATGTGTGGATGGCGAAATCGCGCACAAAGGGGGTAAAATCGGCGACAAGCAATCGCCAGAAAACAAGGCAGCCGGGAGGCTGCAAGATTTCATCCAGCCATTTTTGACTGAAACCTTTATCCATCGCAGCAAGGGAGGTGAACAATGAAGACCTATCATTTGCAATTGCAACCCCAGGACGTACTATTTTTGCGCGATGCGCGCCCCATGGCTGCGGCCGATGCCGGTGCCGGTGCCAACTGGCCCAGGCCAGACCAGCTTTGGAATGCCCTCATCCATCTTTTCCACCGCACCTGGCCCGAACGCCAAGACTGGGAAGGTGCAGCGCATAGCAAGACCCTGGCTGAACGTGAAAACGGACGGCTCAGCTCGGACCGCTTCGGTGCTCTCCAGACCGTCGGACCATTCCCGATGTTCGATGGGATACCGTATTTTCCTTGCCCTCTTGATCTGGCCGCCAACGATGACGGCGAGCTGCTGCCCATGACCTTGACGCCAGTTGGCAAGACCGATCTGTCACCCCTGCTGAAACTGGCCTTCACAACCCCGGTTCTCGGCAAACAATCGCCACCAGCCTGGATATCGCAGGCGGATTACGCACTCTACTTGTCGGGCAAGACGTTCCGCCCAGAAAAAAAGGAGCTGTTTAGTGTCGAACGTAACATCGGCATCGCCATCAGTCCAGAGACCGGTGCGACCATAGACGGGAAATTCTACCAAGCCGAATATCTGCGCCTATGTAAAGGCGTCTCCATCGCTTGCCTCGCCTCCTGCGCCATCAAGCCCAAAGGCCGCAACGACGGCCTGGTAGATGTTCTGGACAAAATTTCCCTGCCGTCGTCGCTGATCATCGGTGGTCAGCAGGGCTTGGCGACAATCGACAACGCCGCCAAATGGCATTTGCCGAAAATCAGCAAACCAGAACCGACCGCCCAGCCGTTCCGACTCCGCTGGACGCTCCTCAGCCCAGCGCTTTTCCCGCGTCTGGAAGTCAATCCTGAGAAAAATACGCCGGGCCATCCTGGCGGCTGGCTGCCCAGCTGGATCGACCCTCAGACCGGCAATGTGATGCTGCCCAAACCAACCGAGGACAGCCACCGCCGTCCGGGTGAGTCGCGGGAAGCATGGCGGGAACGCCGTCGTAACCAAGGCAATATCGAGGCAAAACTGGTTGCCGCGCGAATCGGCAAGCCGCTGTTCTTTTCCGGATGGGACCTGCATCAGAAAACAGATCACACAGAACAGATTTCCCAAGGCGCCAAAGCAACCCAAGCAGCAGTCCCCGCAGGATCAACGTATGTCTTTGAATGTCAAAACCCTGACGCTTTCAAAGAACTGTGGCAGGCACTCGATGCGCAGGGGCTAGACGGCAGAATCGTTCGCCGCTCGGCAAATTTCGGCGAAAAAGGTTTCGGTATCGGCGTTTGTAGTGTTTTCCCAACCCCCAAAAACTAACAAAAGGAAAATGACCATGAATCAGAAAGTAATGTCCATCTTTACACGTACCCCAATGCACGTCGGAGCAGGAGCCTCCGTCGGAGCAGTCGATCTGCCCATCATCCGGGAACGCCACACCGGATACCCAGTCATACCGGGGTCTAGCCTTAAGGGCGTCCTCGCCGCCTTGTGGAACGACAAGAAAAATTTGACGGAAGACAACAAACGCATCAAGGGCAGCGAACTGGAAAACCTTTTCGGACGCGATGACGATGACAAAAACCCCCAGGCTGGAAAACTCCTGATCGGCGAAGCCAAAATTCTCGCCTTCCCGGTGCGCTCCGCCAAAAATGCATTCGCATGGTGCACATGCCCGACTGTCATCTATCGCCTGCTTCGAGATTTGCAGTCAGTCACCAGCTCATGCATTCCCAATAACCTGAAGCTGCCCACGCTGAGTGCCGAACAGTGCCTGGCCGCAGATGCATTGTGCTTTGCGGAGAACGGCAGGAAAGTCATTCTGGAAGAATACTGCCTGCCTGTAGTCCAGGATCAGGTCATTGATCCTAATTTGATCGCCGGTCTCGAAAAAATGTCTGAGGATCCGGTATGGTGCCAGGAATTGGGGCAGCACTTGGTGATTCTCTCCGACGAGATGTTCAGCTACTTTGTCCAGAATGCCTGTGAAATCGCCCAACACGTGAAAATCGACATTGATACCAGTGCAGCGGAAAAGGGCGCTCTGTTCAACCAGGAGAATGTCCCCTCCGAAACCATGTTTTACGCTTTGGTGACCGAAACCAAGGACGGATGCCTGGAGACGCTGGACAAGAAACTCAAAGCCAATAATCAGATATTGCAGATTGGCGCCGATGCGACAACCGGGCTGGGATGGTGCACTGTTGAACTGGTCACGGAAAAACAATAATAACGGAGGAAATGACATGAGCAAGAATCTCGAACAAATCCGGGCGTATAATGCCCTGAATGCAGCGCAAAATCCCGACCTCCGCCTCCGGGGAGAGTATGTCAAAAAAATCCCGGCGATGATTATACAGAATGGCTTGCTGGGTGCCATCGCTTTCGCCCTGGAAAAAGGCGACAACTATACAAATATTTTTTCTGCCGTGTTGACACACCTGGCGTCAGATCAAATCAGGCTCAACTTGGGCATCCAGCCGGGAGCGGTTAGGTTTTTTTTAGAAGCTTTGGCAGACGAGTCCTCGTCTGTGTTGCGGGCGGTCACTGCGGAAACGCTGGCCTATCTGAATTATCTCAGGCGCTTTGTTGCCAGGGAGGAGTGAGAAGATGGCACCGGTAACCTCAACTAATGAAGTCCGTGGTCTCCTGAGCGAGACCTACGATCACTGTGATTCCTTGACCTTGCGGCTGGAAAAGTTTGTGTGCATTGAAGAGGCTAACAACAGTGTTGCTGAGATTAAGCGCATCTGTGATTGCGCTGCCCGAGATGGCGTGGTTCGGCAGCCGCCGGAATGCTTCCATCGTATTCCCGGCGCACAGGAATTTGTCATGCAGCTACAGTCGCGCCTGTTGGTCAATCATTCTGGAGGAATCCTGGAAAACACCGGCCTTTGTCTGCATCGCCTTTTTGGGGCACCGATGATTCCGGGCAGCAGCTTGAAGGGCATTGCCAGGCACATAGCCTTGGAAAAGGTACGCCAAGCAGGGACGGTATCGGAAAAAACAACAGCGTTGCGTCAAG